>NZ_JBEZBW010000043.1:0-65148 GCF_040647305.1 Saccharothrix sp. NPDC042600
AGTGGGGGGAAGGGCCTGCGTGTTCCCCACCGCATGACCTGGCGGAGCCAACCACACTTTTGGCCGGGTGCCGCTAAATTTTTTGCTCGTTCCTCGCAAAAAATTCGGCTGCACCCGACCAAAAGTGTGGTAGCCCTTCGGGCAGGTCATACGGTGGGGAACACGAAGGCCCCTTGTGGCTGGTAGCCCAAACCAAGAACACGCCACTGCGCGGCGGGACAAGCCCGGCTCACGCCCACCAATAGACCCACAACACGACCGCCCCCACCACCAACACCCCGACCCCGGCTCCCACCGCGACCCACCGTCGAGCCCGATCCGCCACGACCTGGCCCACCACGGCGACCGCCCCGGCCACCACGTGCCCGATCACCATGTCCACCCCGGGCCCGGGCAGGTCGCGCGTTCCCGCGTAGACCTGCACGCCGAGCAGCGCCAGGGCGAGCAGCACGAGACCCACGGCCACCGCGCCGCTGATGCCGCGCCACACCCTCAGCAGCCGCGGCTCGGTCTCCACCTGTGTCACGGGTCTCCTCACGGCGCGAGCAGCGCCCACGGGTCCAAGGTCGGTGCCGCCTGTTGGCCTTCCGGGCAGCTGCGGCGGAAGTCGCACCAGGTGCACTGGTTTCCGGTCCGGGGTGGGAAGAGGATCTCCGGGTCGCCGCCCGCCGCGAGGGTGTCGCTCGCGAGGCCCAGCTCGTCCGCGGCTTCCTCGGCTCGGGAGACGTGTCGGGCCAGGCTCTCCTCCGTGTGCTCCCACACCGCCACCGTGCCGGTGGGCAGGTGGTGCAGCTCCACCCGTCGGCACGGCTTGCGCAAGGTACGTCGTGCGGCGAGCGCGTACAAGGCCAAGGCCTGCGAGCCCCGCGCGTCGTCGACCGTCAGCGCGTGCCGGCCGGTCTTGTAGTCGACGATCACCAGCTCGCCGTCGCGCAGGTCGATCCGGTCCACCCGGCCCTCGGCGACGATCCGCTGCGTGGGCGTGGACACCCAGCGCTCGATCCCGACCGGCTCGATCGACGTGTCCAGCTCCGCCACGTAGTCCCGCACCCAACCCTCGGCGCGCGTCCGGTAGACGGCGGCCTGCTCGGCGTCGCGGAACCCCTCGTCCTTCCACTGCCGGTGCAGCAGGGCCACGGCCTGCTCCGGGGAGCGCTTCTCCACCGGCAGGTCGAACAGCGCCTTCAGGGCGTTGTGGACGACCGCGCCGAGCGTGTTGTGCGCCCAGGCGCCGCCGCGCGGCGGTGTGGGGCGGTCGAGGTAGGCCATGCGGAACCGGCGCGGGCAGTCGGCCCACGTGGCGAGCTTCGCCGGCGTCACCTTCACCAGCCGCTTCGGCATGACGCCGAAGTCGAACCCCAACTGATCCACGCCCCCAACGCTACCGAGGACCACCGACACTCCCGGCACGGCATCACACGCCCGGCCCAGCCGCGGCCCCGGGACCGGTCAGCCGACCAGGACCTTGCACCCCGTGGCGCGGTCGGCCAGCGCGTCCAGCACCTCGGGCGAGGTCGTCTCCGCGCCGAGCTTCACCGTCTTGTTCGTGCCGTGGTAGTCCGACGACCCGGTCACCAGCAACCCCAGCTCACCCGCCAGGCCACGCAACCGCGCCCGCGTCGCCGGGTCGTGGTCCGGGTGGTCCACCTCGACGCCGGCCAGCCCCAGCCCCGCCAGGTCGGCCAGCACCGCCTCGGACACGATCGGACCGCGCGACACCGCGAACGGGTGCGCCAGCACGGTCACCCCGCCCGCCTCGGCGATCATCTCGATCGCCCGCGCGACGGGCGTGTCCGTCCGCGGCACGTAGTAGCGCCCGCCGGTCAGGTAGCGGGCGAAGGCCTCGTCCACCGACGTCACCACCCCGGCCCGGATGAGCGCCATCGCGAGGTGCGGTCGCCCCGCCGGCGCGTCGGCCGGCATGGACGCCATCAGCTCGTCCGGGTCGATGGGGAACCCGTCCTCCACCATGCGCAGGGCCATCTTGCGCAGCCGCTGCCGCCGTTCGAAGCGCAGCCGCAGCTGCTCCTCGACCAGGGCCCGGGAGGTCGGGTCGTACAGGTAGGCCAGCAGGTGGACGGTGATCGTCCGCCCGGAACCGTCGTCGGACGCGCAGGACAGCTCCGCGCCCCGCACCAGCTTCAGGCCCGGTGGCAGCGCGTTGGCCGCCTCGGTCCAGCCGGCCGCGGTGTCGTGGTCGGTCAGCGCCACCGCGGACAGGCCGGCCGCCGCCGCGGCGGCCACCAGCTGCGCGGGCGTGTCGGTCCCGTCGGACTCGGTCGAGTGGGTGTGCAGGTCGATGCGCACCCACCCAGTCTGACCTACGGCACCATCTTCTTACCGCGCGCCGCCCGCTGCGCCTTGATCATCGAGAACCGCTCGGCCTGCGCCTTCTTGTCGCCGAAGGTCAGCTCCGAGATGGCGTCGTAGACCTCCTCGGGGTTCGGCAGGTACTCGATCCGGTTCAACGCCTGGATCTGACCGGCCGACTCCACGATCAGGGTGCCGAAGCCGAACATGCGCCCGAGCACCGAACGCTCGTAGGTGAGGTCGGTGACCTTGCTGATCGGCATCATGGCCACCTTGGTCTCGAAGACCCCCGAGGAGATCATGAACCGCTTGTCGGTGACGACGATGCGCTCCACCCACCACTCCATGACGAAGTAGGTGAGCCTGAGCAGCACGAACAGCGCCGCGTACCACAGGATGTTCTGGACCACGCCCAGGTTCTGGGGCAGCAGGTAGGAGATCATCATGCAGCCGGCGAGCAGCGCCGCCGCCTCCAGGAGATCCCAGAGCAGGCTGCTCCAGTGCCTGCGGACCCGGATGACCCGCCGCTCCGTGGGGAGCAGGTACTCGTCGGGGTCACGTGGTGCGAACATGCCGGTGGACCCTTCGCCGTGGGTGGAGGAGCCGGGCTCCAGCCTCAGAACAATTGTTTCACGAAGGTGATGAGGGCCTCAGCGGCTTCCCGCAGCGTGCCCAGGATGTTCTGCACCAGCTGAGCCGCCTGGTTCGGCTCCGCGATGAGGAAGAACAGGAGCAAGCCGACCCCGGCGAAGGTGAGAATCTTCTTCAGATTCACGGTGATCAACCCCGTTCGCTACCGCACCCGTTTGGCGCCAGTGAAAACCGTTGTACCGCACCACGCGGCACCTTGGGAGTTTTGTACCGCACTTGGGTCAGCGCGCTGCACCGCCGTTGAGGGGTGACTACACTGAGTCACCGTGACGGCCGATGGAGCCCCTTCGATCCGCTGTGTCGGCGGCATCGTGCATGACTCGAACGGGCGACTGCTACTCGTTCGAAGGGCCAATCCCCCAGGTGAGGGACTATGGTCGATACCGGGTGGACGAGTCGAGCCGGGCGAGGACGACCGGGCCGCCGTGATCCGCGAGATCCGCGAGGAGACCGGACTCTCCGTGACCGTCGGTGAGTTGATCGGCAGCGTCACCCGACCGGCGGTGCACGGGCTGTACGACATCCACGACTACGCCTGCCAGGTGCGATCGGGTGTGCTCCGAGCGGGGGACGACGCGGCCGAGGCACGGTGGGTGACCGGTGCGATCTTGGACACACTTCCGCTCACCGAAGGCCTGCGCGAGACGCTGCGGGCCTGGGGACAGCTCCCCCGGACCTGATCGACTTCGCCCGTTCGAGGGAAGTCGTCGCAGGTCGTCACGGCAGCCAGGTCAGGCGCTGGCCGTGCGGGGCGGTCTTGGCCAGCGCCTTCGCCGAGCGAACCTCACCTTCGTCGATCCGCACGAGCCCGAGCACCCCGGAGGCCGACTCCTCGGCCCGGAGGTCGTCCCGGCCGGGCAGCACGTGCTCCAGGCCGGCGGCGTAGCCCTCGTGGCTGACCCACCACGCGGGCCGGTCCAGACCGCGCAGCGCCGCGACGAACTCCGCGCCCGGCACGTACGGCAGGACGTTGCTGGTGATCACCACCAGCGGCAGGTCGGCGGGCACCAGGGCGGCGGCCTTGCCCAGGTCCGCGACGGCGTCCCCGGCGACCAGGGTCGGCGGCGACTTGCGCTGCGCGGTGGCCGCCACGCCGAACATCCGCAGCCGCTCGGGCTGGTCCGCCCAGACGCACGCCTCCAGCCACGCGTAGGTGTCCTCGTCGGCCAGGTCGGCGGGCGCGCGGTCCAGCCCGACCTTCGCCCCCACCTTCACCGTCTTGGGGATCTTCGGCAACGCGGCCCCGGGCGCCAGTTCCAGCGCGCAGTGCACGCCCACGGTCGCCTTGGCCGGACCGGCGACGAGCTGGCCCGCCTCCCGCGTCTGGTACCGGTAGCCGTACTGGTCCAGGCCCAGCAGCAGGCCCGCGGAGCAGCCCACCTCCAGCAGCCCGACCGGTCCCTTGACCATCGCGACCGCCGGGTAGAGCAGCGCCGCGCGGCGGACCTCGTTGGTCTGCGTGGACCGGGTGGAGATCAGCTCGCGCATCTTCTCGGCCCGGTCCAGCACGAAGGACCGGAACAGCGGCCACGTGCCCTCGTCGGGCCCGTACGTGCCGCCCAGCGACGGGTAGTAGTTCGACAGCTCGTGGAACGGCTCGGCCTGCGCCAACCGGTGCGCCGCCGCCAGGAGCAGGGTCGCGTGGGCGAAGTGCTCCGGGGCGGCGGTCAGCAGGCCGGCGACCTCCGGGTCCTCGGCGGCGCGCGTGGCCAGGTGCTCGTAGAGCGGCGAGACGCCGTGCGCCTCCCGCTGGGCGAACCGGGCCAGCCGCTGCCGCGCGAGGTCCACGGAGGTCATCTCACTCCTTCGGTTCGGGCCTGCCCGGCTGCTCGCCACCGCGGGCGTCGCCGTAGGACCGCTTGGGCACCATCACCTTGCGCCGGAACACGCAGACGACCGTGCCGTCCTGCTTGTACCCGCGCGTCTCCACGTAGACCACGCCGCGGTCGTCCTTGGACTTCGACGGGGTCTTGTCGAGCACCTCCGTCTCACCGTAGATGGTGTCGCCGTGGAAGGTCGGCTTGATGTGCCGCAGCGACTCGACCTCCAGGTTCGCGATCGCCTTGCCCGACACGTCGGGCACGGACATGCCCAGCAGCAGCGAGTAGATGTAGTTGCCGACCACGACGTTCTTGCCGAAGTCGGTGGTCTCCGCCGCGTAGTGCGCGTCCATGTGCAGCGGGTGGTGGTTCATGGTGAGCAGGCAGAACAGGTGGTCGTCGTACTCGGTGACCGTCTTGCCAGGCCAGTGCTTGTAGACCGCGCCGACCTCGAACTCCTCGTAGTAACGCCCGAACTGCACCGCTTGCCTCCGTTGGCTCTTGGGGCTTGTGATCGAGAACCCTCACGACCGGGACGACAGTGTGGACTCGGGAGGAGTACCCTCGGCAACTGGTCTGTGAGCGACTCCACCGCCGCGGACGACCGACCCGAGGAGGTGAGGGCTACCGATGAGTAACGACCCCCATCCTGCGAGTACCTCGCGCGTCCTCACCGAAGGGTCGGTCTTCTAGGCCCGCAGCAGTGCCCGGTCGGGGACGTGCCGTCGCGTTTCGTCGTGCAGCCGACGCCCCCACCGGAGGACTCCGTGCCCAGCTTGCCCTCGCTCGGCGGCCTGAGAGGCCGCGTGCCCGCCCACGTCCGCCCCGCGGTGCCGATCCCGGTGCCGCTGTCGGCGTACGTCGTGGACTGCGGGGTCTACGTGGACGGCGAACGGCTGCCCGGCCGGTGGTCGCACACCGACGCCGTGGAAGAGGTGCGCAAGCGCGGCGACGGCTTCGTGTGGATCGGCCTGCACGAGCCCGACGAGGAGCAGATCCAGGGCGTGGCCGAGACCTTCGGCCTGCACGAGCTGGCCGTCGAGGACGCGGTGCACGCCCACCAGCGCCCGAAGCTGGAGCGCTACGACAACACGCTGTTCATGGTCCTCAAGACGGTCCGGTACGTGCAGAACGCCTCGCCGGACTCGGCCAACGAGATCGTGGAGAGCGGCGAGGTCATGGTCTTCCTGGGCCGCGACTTCGTGGTGACGGTCCGCCACGGCAACCACTCGGGCCTGGCCGTGGTGCGGCGCGAGCTGGAGGCGGAGCCGGAGCGGCTCAAGGTCGGGCCGGCGGCGGTCCTGTACTCGATCGCCGACCACGTGGTCGACAACTACCTCGACGTGACCGACCACATCGAGGACGACATCGACCAGATGGAGGCGCTGGTCTTCGCGCCGCGCAGCCGGGTCAGCGCCGACCAGATCTACCTGATGAAGCGCGAGGTCCTGGAGCTGCGCCGCGCGGTGATGCCGCTGGCGGTGCCGCTGCGGCGGCTGGCCGAGGGCTACACGCCGCTGATCCCCGAGCAGGTCCGGTCGTACTTCCGGGACGTGGACGACCACCTCACCGAGGTGTCGGAGCGGGTGATCAACTTCGACGAGCTGCTCACCACGCTGGTGAACGCGACGCTGGCGAAGATCACGCTCCAGCAGAACTCGGACATGCGCAAGATCTCGGCGTGGGTCGCGATCATCTCGGTCCCCACGATGGTGGTCGGCGTGTACGGCATGAACTTCGACTTCATGCCGGAACTGCATTGGAAGTACGGCTACCCCATGGTGATCGCCGTGATCCTGGTCGCCTGCCTCACGTTGTACCGAATATTCCGTCGGAACCGCTGGCTGTAGCCCCCCGCCCACCCGACCCCGACGGGACCCTCCGACATGACCCGGATGTTCACGAACCTGCGCTTTTGGATCGTCGCGTTCCTCATCGGCTGGCTGACGACCGTCACCGTGCTGATCGCGACCGGCAACTGACGGTTCCGGCGAAAGGCCGAGGTGGCACGACTCCCGTGCCACCTCGGTGCGCCCTGCCCGGAATCCCGGGCTAGAAGAAGCTCTTCACGAAGCCGAGCAGGCCGCCCTGGCCCACCTTGCTCTTCTGCGCGAATTCCGCTGCGCCCTTGCTCACGTCCTCCGACACCTTGAGCAAGTGGGCGAATTCCACCTTGGGGTGCCAGTACATCTTGGCGTGGTTCGCCTCGCCCTTCGCGGCGGCCTTGGTGAACTCGCCGAGCAGGGCCTCCCACTTGTTCGCCCCGACCAGGTCGGCGAAGACCATGTACGGCTTGCCCGCCCAGTCCTTGAGCACCGCCGTCACGGCCGCCTTGAACTCGTTGTAGTCCTCGGCCGCGCCCTCGCCGAACTCCGTGTGGTGCATCTCGGCGGAGTAGGCGTCGCTCGCCAGTTGGGCGCGCTGGATCTCGGCCATGTCCGCCTGGGTCGCCGACGCGTGCTCCTGGCCGCCCTTCACCTGTTGCATGCGTTTGTTGAACGCGGTGAGGGCGGCCCAGAGTCTCGTGCCGTGCACGCCCACTTCGTGCACCAGGGTGGATAAGCGCTGACCGCTGGTGGTGGCGTTGCCGATGTTCAACAGAATGCGGAGGCTCAGGCCCTGCATGGCCATCAGGACGTTGAACTTGTCCCTGCCGAACAAGTAGCTTTCGGTGCCCGTCCCGGTGTAGACCACGTCGGACTGGCCGTAGTAATCCGCTTGGGCGTCCGTCTCGACGTGGATCAGCAACTCGAACCGGGAAGTCGGGTTCAGGGCGTTCCGGTAGATGATTCCCGCGCCCGCGTTCGAGGCTTCCAAAGCGGTCTTCAGGACATCGGCGACATCGGGATCCACTGCGCGCAACTGGTCGTCGTTGAACATCGGTGAATAGTAGTTCGGTGAACGAACCCACGACAGGGACCGGACGAGTGACCGGCGTTCGGCGGCATTCGAACCGCATTCGTGCGGGCTTTCACGTCCATGGTCGGGTGCGCGTTCACGACCACGGTTGGGTGTGCCACTCGAACGGGATGCCGTGGCCCGCTCCCGCGCCCAGCCGCAACGACACCCCGCCCGGCCACAGCTTGAGCAGCAGTTGGAACTCGTACTTCCCCGGCGCGTGCGTGCGGCGGGGTTCGAAGACGAGCAGGGCCAGCGGGGCCATCGGGGTGGCGCGGGCGGCGGCGTCGGCGAGGACCGCGCGGCCCATCGCGCGGTCCGCCGGGGACGCGTACTGCCACACCACCGAGTGCCACACGACGGTCAGCACGTCCCGTTCCGGTCGGGCGAGGTGGTCGGCCAGCCATTCCGGGCCGGCCGCGCGCCGCACCGGCACCGGGTCCAGGGCGGCGAGGTCCAGGGCGGCCTGGAGGCGTTCCCAGCGCCACAGCTGGTCGGCCCACACGAACGACGACAGGTGCAGGCGACCGTCCTCGGTGGACACGTCGACCGGGTTGAGGTCGCAGCCCGCGCGGCCGACCAGGCGCAGGCCGTGCGCGAGGTCCACCGGCGGGCGGCCGGTCCAGCGGGTGTCCAGGACCAGCGGGCTGCCCGGGTCGCCCAGGACGGTGTCGCCGACGCGGTAGGCCACGCGGTGCGGGCGCAGGTTCAGGCCGCCGGACGCGCCGACCTCCAGCAGCTTCACGCAGAACGGCGTCCGCCTGCCCGCGGCCTCGGCGGCCAGCCGGGTGGCGGTGTGCAGGCCGCCGAACAGCGGCGCGCTGCGGCCGGGCTCGTTGGTCTGCACGACGGTCGACGCGATCATCGCGCGCAGTTCGTCGGTGTGCTCGTCCAGCACCGGCAGCGCGTCCTCCCACAGCGTCGGCGGGTGCGGCCGGCCGCCGGCGGTCGGGTAGTGCTTGGCCAGGGTCGGCGCGCGGCCCTCCAGGACCAGCCGGTGCAGCGCGCCCGCGAACCGCAGCCCCGGCACGGTCCCGCCGCGGTCGCACTCGCTGCCCGCCATGACCTTCGCCGTGATCCCGCCGCGCGTCAGGTCGTCCGCCGCCGACACCAGCAGGGTGTGGGTGAGCGGGCTGTGGTCGCGGCAGGAGGCGGCGGCGTCGAGGAACAACTCGGCGAGCACGTCACGAACGGTAGACCGGATTTCCCCGTGCGGCACCGGGGGAAGCACCGGTTCGTCGGGACGCCGGTGCGCGCTTAGGCTCGACGGGTGCCGAAGGTGCTCGCGGTGGCGGACGAGGTGGTCGAGCGGCTGTGGACCGACCAGGTGCGGCGGCACGACGTCGACCTGGTCGTGGCGGCCGGCGACCTGCCGTTCGACTACCTGGAGTACCTGTCCTCGGCGCTGGACCGGCCGTGCGTGTTCGTGCCGGGCAACCACGACGTGGACCTGTCCGGGTACGCCAACGTGCGGGGCCTGTGGACGCGGGCGGGGCTGCCGGCGCGCTGGCCCGGCCCGGCGGGCGGGGTGAACGCCGACGGCGCGGTGGTGGACGTGGCGGGCCTGCGGATCGCCGGCCTCGGCGGGTCGATCCGGTACAACGACGGGCCCAACCAGTGGACCGAGCGGCAGCAGGCCCGGCGGCTGCGGCGGCTGACCCGCCTCGCGGCGTGGCGGCGGCTGCGCGACGGGCGGGACGTCGACGTGCTGCTCACCCACTCGCCGCCGCTGGACTGCGGCGACGAGCCCGACCCGCCGCACCGCGGCTTCGCGTGCCTGCACGACGGCGTCCGCCGGCTGCACCCGAAACTGCTCCTGCACGGCCACATCCACCCCCACGGGTCGCCGAAGCCGGACCGGGTGCTCGGCCGGACCCGGGTGGTGAACGTGGTGGGGTACAAGGTGGTGGAGGTTCCCTGATGCGCCGGGACACCGGTTTCCCGCAAGCCGACGCCGAGAACGACTTCCTGCGCGCCCGGCGGCGGCAGGTGCTGTCCCGCCTGGCGGCGTGGCTGCGCCGCGAACCCGACGACGTGAACATCATGCTGCCGTTCCACGAGGTCGTGGAGGCGCTGGGCGTGGTCAGCGAGCGCCGGTTGGGGCTGCAGACGATCCGGCTGGACTCGATCGTCGGCAGCGTGGACCGGACCCGCGACTTCGACCGCCGCTTCCGACCGACCTCGGCCCGCACCCGGGAGCGCTGGCAGCGCCTGGCCCTGGCGACGCGACGGGGCGAGGCCGTGCCGCCGATCGAGGTCTACCGGGTGGGCGACCTGCACTTCGTCCAGGACGGCCACCACCGCGTGTCGGTGGCGCACGCCCTGGGTCTGGAGACGATCGACGCGTACGTGACGGAGGTGGTGACCCGCATCGCGGCCCACGGCATCCGCCACCGGGGCGACCTGATCGTCAAGGACTACCGGCGGCTGTTCCTGGAACGGGTGCCGCTGTCCGGCCAGGCGAGGGCGGAGGTCCTGCTCTCGGACCCGTGGGACTACGCCGAGCTGGGCGAACACGTGGAGGCGTGGGGCTTCCGCCTGATGCAGGACGAGGGCGCGTTCCTGGACCGGGCGACGGTGGCGATGCGCTGGTACCGCGAGGAGTACGTGCCGGTGGTGGAGATGCTGCGCCAGGCACACCTGGTGGGCGACCGGACGGAGACGGAGGCCTACATGTGGGTGGCGGCGGAACGCTACCGCCTCATCCGCACCCACCGCTGGGACCAGGACGTGATCGACGCCCTGCGGTCGCGACGGGGTTAGCGCCGGGCGGCGCATCGCGTGCGCCGAACTCCGCTGGAGTCGTCGCCGCCGCACCAGGCCAACCCCGACGCGACGGTGCGCCACCGGTTCGCCGGCCTCGATCGCGCGGCCGGTCTGAGCGGTCGCGGTGGGGTCAGCGCTGGCCTTCCAGTTTCGGCAGGGGGCGGGCCTGGTCCATGACGCGGTCGGTGTAGCTGTCCAGGAGGCGGGTCGCTATCTGTTGCGAGTAGCCCAGGATCACGGCCCACAGCAGCAACGCCGCCTGGGACGCCACGCCGATCAGGCCCGTCGTCACGCCGGCGCCCAGGGCCAGGATGCCGATCACCGCCAGCGCCGCCCCGAGCAGGATCTTGATCGTCGCCTGGTACCCGATCATCACGTACGGCGACAGGCTCGGCCGCCGCCGCAGCAACAGCACCACCGCCGACAGGATCGCCCCGAACGCCCCGAGCACCTGGATCAGCCACACGTCCGCGCCCGCCGCCGTCCGCCCCGACGGGCACACCGTCGGCAGCCGCTCCGAGCCCACGCACATCGGGATCAGCCCCGGCTTCGCCAACCCGATGACGCCCAGCAACGTGTTCACCACGAACAACACCACGGACGCCGCGATCAGCTTGTTCCGCAGGGCCCGCGAGCCGGCGTGCGCGAAATCGGACTTGTCGAACGCCGCCCGCAGCGCGTCCACCACGATCTCGCGCTCGATGGACAACGGGAACTCGCCCGGCCGCAACTCCTCCAACGCGACCCGCCGCGGGTCGTCCTCGTCCAGGTTCTCCGCCACCCGGGCCCGCAACCCCGGAAGCCGCCCCAGGAACCCGTCCCCCGCCGCGACGACCGCGATCTCCGCCTCGTGCAACGACCGCCAGGCGCGCTCGATGTGCCACCCGGACCACCACGACGCGACGGTCCGCAGCCGCGACTCCTCGCGGTTGATCATGTCCTCGACGACGGCCGCCTCCTGCTGGGCGACCTGCCGCCACTGCAGGCTCTCCGGGTCGAGCGGGTCCGACGGGCCCAGTGCGGCGAGGTCGGCGCGCACGCGGTCCAACCGCGACTGGACCACCAGTCGCCAGTCCGTCACGCGTGGCCTGCGCGTCCCCACACCTCGATGGTGACACCGGCGGGTTCCGTTTTGATCAGCCGTCCGAGTGATCGGCCACGACGAGCACCGGCGCGGGCGTCCGACCACACCCCCTGAGGCGGTCGGCGCGCCCGTCGCCGGCCGGACCGGGCCACCGCGCGGAGGTGGTCCGGTCCCGTCCGCGGGGGTTTTCAGGCCGTGCGGCTCGGTTCGACCAGTTCGCGCAGGCGCGGGGGCATGCGCTTCTCCAGGCCGAACGGTTCCAGGTGGGCCTGCAGGACGCCGTCGAACGCGCGCTTCACCGAGGTCGTGTCCCAGGTGTCGCTCTCCAGGATCGGCTGCTTGAAGTACGGGTGGCCGACCAGGTGCAGCTGGCGGCCGTTGCAGCGCACGATCTGGCCCGTGATGCCCTCCGCCGCGTCGCTGAGCAGGAACAGCACCAGCGGCGCGACCTTGCCCGGGGTGCGGTCGGCCGGGATGGCCCGCAGGGACCGCTCGGACTTCCACACCATGCGTGTGTGGGCCACCGGGCACACGGCGTTCACGCGCACGCCCTCGCCTTCCAGGTCCAGCGCCCACGACCAGCTCAGCGAGGCCACCGCGCCCTTCGTCGCCGCGTACGTGGCGAGTTTGCGCTGACCGAAGAACGCGCCGGAGGAAATGTTCACGATGGAACCGCTGCCCTGTTCGCGCATCACGCGCATGGCCGCGATACCGGTGTATATGACACCCAGCAGGTTCACCTCGACCGTTCGGCGCACCGTTTCCGGGTCGTCCTCCCACGGCTGGGTCTCGTAGTTCAGCCCGGCGTTGTTCACCAGGCCGTCGAGCCGCCCGAACTCGGTGACGCACATTCCGACGATCTTCTCGGCCTCGGTCGGGTCGGTCACCGTGTGCGTGCTCGCCACCGCCCGCCCGCCGTAACCGCGGATGTGCTCCGCGACCTGTTCGGCCAGGTCGCCGTCCACGTCGTTGACCACGACCGCGGCGCCCGCCTGTGCGGCGTGCATCGCGTACGCTTCGCCCAGCCCCCGCCCCGCACCGGTGACCACGACCGCTTTTCCGTCAAGAATCCCCATCGCGCGCTCTTCTCTGTGCTCGGCGGTCTCCCCTACCCCGACGCCCGTCGATCGGGGTTATCCCCGCCTTCGACCAGGGTGGTGACCGACAAGAGCGAAAGCCGCGCGAAAGCGGCGAGATGCGGTTTTGCTGCGCTGAATGGCCTATGGAGTTCGTCCCGACCGATGGTCTTGGCTGGTCAGTAACTCCCCGTGACAAGCGGCAAAAGGGGGCCACCCGCGCACGTCGGATGGCCCCCTCGCCCGATCACTGCCCGGAATACGTGAGGTTGCGCCCGGTGTCCGGGTCGAACAGCTGCACCTTGTCGGCGTCGAACCAGATCTCCGCCTGCTCACCCTCGGTGGCCGTGGAGGCCGCCGAGATGCGGGTGACCAGCGAGACGCCGCCGCCCGGCACGTCCGCCGCCCCCGCGTCGGCGGCCAGCTCGGCCAGCTCCTGCGAGGTGGCCTGCTCGCCGGACAGGCTGAAGTAGGCGAACTTGTCCGAGCCCATCGACTCCAGCACGTCCACGTGGTCGGTGAAGGTCACCCCGTTGCCGCGCAGGTGCTCGTCGACCAGCCGCGCGTCCTCGAAGTGCTCGGGCCGCAGGCCCACGATCACCTCGCGGGGCACGTCGGCGCCCGCGAGCAGGCCGCGGACCCGGTCGGTGAGCGGGATGTCGCCCAGCGCCGAGCGCAGCGTGCCGTTCTCCAGGCCGGCGGGCACGAAGTTCATCGACGGCGAGCCGATGAACCCCGCGACGAACAGGTTCGCCGGGTGGTCGTAGAGGTACTGCGGCGCGCCGACCTGCTGCACGGCCCCGCCGCGCATCACCACGACCCGGTCGCCGAGGGTCATCGCCTCGGTCTGGTCGTGCGTGACGTACACGGTGGTGGTGCCCAGCTGCTTCTGCAGCCGCGACACCGAGGTCCGCATCTGCACGCGCAGCTTCGCGTCCAGGTTGGACAGCGGCTCGTCCATGAGGAACGCCTTGGGGTTGCGCACGATCGCGCGCCCCATCGCCACGCGCTGCCGCTGGCCGCCGGACAGGTTCGACGGCTTGCGGTCCAGGTGCTGGGTCAGGTCCAAGATCTCGGCGGCGTCCCGGACCTTCTTCTCGACGGTCGCGTTGTCCACCTTCGCCAGCCGCAGCGGGAAGGCCATGTTCTCCTTCACCGTCATGTGCGGGTAGAGCGCGTAGGACTGGAACACCATCGCGATGTCCCGGTCCTTGGGCGCGCGCTCGTTGACCCGCTCGCCGCCGATGCGCAGCTCGCCGGACGTGATGTCCTCCAGCCCGGCGATCATGTTCAGGGTCGTGGACTTCCCGCAGCCCGACGGGCCGACCAGGATGATGAACTCGCCGTCGGCGATCTCGATGTCCACGTCCTTCACGGCCACGGCGCCGTCCGGGTACTGCTTGGTCACCTTGTCGAGCACGATCTCGGCCATTGCTTCACCCCTTGACGGCGCCGGAGGTCAGACCGGCGACGATCCGACGCTGGAAGAACAACACGAACAGGATGATCGGGATGGTGATGACCACCGCGGCGGCGGCGATCGACCCGGTCGGGTCCTCGAACTGGGAGCTGCCGGTGAAGAACGACAGCGCCACCGGGACCGTGCGCGAGCGCTCGGTGGAGGTCAGCGAGATCGCGAACAGGAAGTCGTTCCAGCAGAAGATGAATACCAGGATGGCCGTGGTGAACACGCCCGGCGCGGCCAGCGGCGCGATGACCCGGCGGAACGCCTGCCCGGGGGTCGCGCCGTCCATCTTCGCGGCCTTCTCCAGCTCCCACGGGATCTCGCGGAAGAACGCCGACAGCGTGTAGATCGCCAGCGGCAGCGCGAAGGTGATGTAGGGCAGGATCAGGCCGGGCCAGGTGTCGAACAGGCCCAGCGACCGCTCGATCTGGAACAGCGGCGAGATCAGCGAGATCTGCGGGAACATCGACACCAGCAGCGAGACGCCCACCAGGACCCGCTTGCCCGGGAAGTCCAGGCGCGCGATCGCGTAGGCGGCCATGGTGCCGAACACGACGGCGATGGCGGTGGCGATCAGCGCGATGCCGATCGAGTTCACCAGCGCCCGCACGAACTCCGTGGTGGAGAAGATCGCCGCGTAGTTGTCCAGGGTCCACTCGCGCGGGATGAAGTTGCCGTCCGCGAGGGTGGCCTTGGTCTTGAACGACAGCGACACGATCCACAGCACGGGGAACAGCGCGTAGGCCACGACGAGGATGTTGAGCACCGTCCAGCGGGCCTTGCGGCCCGTGGTCTCGGCGCCGCCGATGCCGGCCATCAGCGCCTCCCGTTGTCGCTGCCCGGCGCCGCGGTGCCGAACAGCTTGATGAAGATGAACGCGATGATCGCCACGGCGATGAAGATCAGCACCGACATGGTGGAGCCGATGCCGAGGTTCAGGCCCTTGATCAGGTTGTTGTAGGTGATCATCGAGACCGACGACGTGCCCTGCGAACCGCCGGTGAGCACGAACAGGTTGTCGAAGATGCGGAACGCGTCCAGGGTGCGGAACAGCAGCGCCACGAGGATCGCGGGCTTCATCACCGGCACCATGACCTTGGTGAACCGCTGCCACGCGTTCGCGCCGTCCATCGCGGCGGCCTTGAGCAGGTCGTCGGGCACCAGGGCCAGGCCCGCCATCAGCAGCAGCGCCATGAACGGCGTGGTCTTCCAGATCTCGGCCAGGATCACGACCATGACCGCCGGGATCTTCTCGGTCAGCACGGGTTCGCCGCCGGCCACGATCTCGGCGAGGTAGCCGGTGCCCGGCGTCCACGCGTACCGCCACGAGAACGCGGCGACGACCGTGACGATGCCGTACGGGATGAGCGAGGACGTGCGGACGATGCCGCGCCCGACCAGCGTGCGGTGCATGATCAGCGCCAGCGCCATGCCCAGCACCAGCTCGATCAGGACGGACACCACGGTGATCACGATCGTGATCCACATGGCGTTCCACCAGTACGAGTTGGACAGGACGGTGACGTAGTTGTCCAGGCCGACGAACTCCACCCGGTCGGGGAACTTCAGGTCGTAGCGCTGGAGCGACAGCCAGACCGAGTAGATGATCGGCCACCCGGCGACCGCCGCCATCACGACGATCGCGGGCGCGCAGAGCAGGAGCCCGAGGCGGCGCTCGGCCTTCTTGCCCTCGGACAGGGCGGCCTTCGCCCCGGGCGACAGCCGCGGCTGGTCCTTGGTCTCCGTGGTGAGTGCGTGGCTCACGGCAGCACCCCCTTCGAGTCGAGCGCGTCCTGCAACTCCTGCCGCAGCCGGTCCGCGGTCGCCTTCGGGTCGATGCTCGCGGGCGGCGACAGGATGGTGGAGATGACGGTCGAGACGTTCTGGTAGGCCGGGGTGCGCGGGCGGACGCTCGCGCCCTTCAGCGTCTCCAGGATCGCTTCCTTCATCGGGTAGGGCTTGGCCATCTCCGGGTCGTCGTAGACCGACTCGATGGTCGGCGGGACGCCGTCGTTGATGGCCGCGAACTTCTGGTTCTCCGCGCTGCGCAGGCACATGACCGCGTCGAAGGACTGCTCGGAGTGCCGGGTGAACGCGCTGACGGCGTAGTTGATGCCGCCGACGGTCACCTTGGCCGCGTCGCCGTTGACCGACGGGTACGGGGCCCACTTGAAGTTCGCCGCGAACTCGGGCTTCTTCTGCGCGGCGGCGTAGACGTAGGGCCAGTTGAGCATGAAGGCGGCCTTGCCGTTCTCCATGGCCAGGCGGGCGTCGTCCTCCGCGAAGTTGGAGAAGGACGGGTCCACGACCGGCGAGGTGGCGAAGGTCTTGAGGACCTCCAGCGCCTTGACAGCGTTGTCGTCGACGATGGCCTTGGTGCCGTTCTCGTCCAGGATCTGCCCGCCGGCGGAGTTGACGAGCGTGTTGAACAGGACGACCAGGCCCTCGTACTGCTTGCCCTGGGCCTCGACCAGGCCGGGTTTGCCCTGGTTCTTCAGTTCCGTGCCGATCCTGATCATCTCGTCCCACGTCTTCGGCGGGGTGGGGACGAGGTCGCTGCGGTACCAGAGGAGCTGGACGTTGGTGTTGTCCGGAGCGCCGTAGAGGCGGCCCTCGTAACGGGCCGTGTTCAGCGGGGTCTCCAGCGTGCCGTTCTCGACCTGGGACTTCGCGGAGCCGGTGAACTCCTTGATCCAGCCGGCCTTGGCCAGTTCGGCGGTCCACGTGACGTCGAGGGCGAGGACGTCCATGCCGGTGTCCTCGGCGGCGAGCCTGCGGACCATCTGCTCGCGCTGGCCGTCGGCCTCGCGGGGCAGCTTGTGGTAGACGATCTCGTAGCCGTCGGCCTGCTCGTTGCAGCGGTCGACGATCTTCTGGAAGTTCTCCTGCGGGTACTTGTAGACGTTGATGGTGATCCCGCCGTCACCCGAGCCGCACCCCGCCAGCGCGGACGCCGCGACCAGCGCGGCACTCCCGGCGGCGGCCAACCGATGACGCCTCATCGGGCCTGCCTCCTTCCCGACAACTTCAAGGAGCCAGACCGCACCGCCCGGCACCTCGTCGTGCCCCACCCACCGGACCGCGGCACGGCGCGGCAGGTGGAACGAACGTAGGCCCGATGATCAGGTGCCGCAACCACCGGAGCCCGGAACGGCTCTACCCGGTGATCACGAGTGCCAAACCTGTGGTTCGCCGAGCGGGCGCGCGGTGGGTGCCGAGTGGGTCGCGCGGTGGGCGGCGGGGCGGCCGGGGGTCGTCGCGCGGCGGGGCCGGCGGGCGGTTGCACGGCTGGGTGGCCGCGCGGCCGGCGGGTCGTCGCCGGGCGGCGCGCGCCGAACCGGCTGCGGAGTCGGGCGGGTGCCCACCGGCCGGTCGCGGTGACCCGGAATTGTCGGTGCCTCGTGCGACGATCGAGACGGGGGCCGGAGGCCGCGCCCGGCCGGTCCGGGTGGCTCGGCCGGTCCGGGTGGCTCGGGTCAGTCCTTGTGGTTGGCGTCGGAGGGGCGCATGGCCAGCTTGGCCAGCAGGTCCCGGCCGCGCTCGGCGGACCGCGGCTGGCACAGCACGTCGTAGCGCCCGGCGACCAGCTGGCTGGCCGACTGGAAGTCCCGCTTGCCGCGCGCCGACCCGTACCCGACGGCGGCGAAGATGATGCCGAAGGCGACACCCACGGTGAGCCCGACCAGGATCGGCCCGAACCCGGCGCTGGCGGTCGTGTTGAACAGCGACAGCAGCACGCCCACGAACAGGCCGAACCACGCGCCCGACGCCGCGCCCGTGCCCAGCACCCGTCCCCAGGTGAGGCGGCCGGTGACGCGCTCGACCAGCATCAGGTCCACCCCCACGATCGTGACCTCCTGGACGGGGAAGTCCCCGTCGGCGAGGAAGTCGACCGCCCGCTGCGCCTCCTCGTAGGTGGCGTAGGAGCCGATCGGCCACCCGGTGGGCGGCGTGGGCAGGCGCGGCGGCACCCCCGGTCGGTTCTGGCCCTGGCCGGAGAACGAACTCGTCACGGTGACCACCTCTTCGCGGTGCTGATCACCCCATCCTGCCAACAGGCGGCGAACAGCGCGAAACGGGTGCGGCGGAACTCAACGCTACCGTGACCTGAGGGGTGCGGGCAGTTCCCGCCACGCTGCCGGAATCGCCGGGAACGGGGAGGGCCGTGTGGCCGACCCCAAAGCCGCGAAAGCCGCGCGCGACCGCGAGGTGCCCGGCCCGCTCACCGCGGACCGGGCACGCCACCCGTCACCCGCGCGACTGGTAGTCCCGCAGCAACCCGCGGCTGATGATCGTCTTCTGGATCTCGCTCGTCCCCTCGCCGATGAGCAGGAACGGCGCCTCCCGCATCAGGCGCTCGATCTCGTACTCCTTCGAGTACCCGTACCCGCCGTGGATCCGGAACGCCTCCTGCGTCACCTCGGCGCAGTACTCCGACGCGATCAGCTTCGCCATGCCCGCCTCGACGTCGTTGCGCGCGCCCGAGTCCTTCAGGCGGGCCGCGTTGACCATCATCAGGTGGGCCGCCTCGACCTTCGTCGCCATCTCGGCCAGCTTGAACGCGATGGCCTGGTGCTCGACGATCGGCTTGCCGAAGGTCTTGCGCTGCTGCGCGTACTCGATGGCCAATTCGAACGACCGGATCGCGATGCCGCACGCCCGCGCCGCCACGTTCACCCGGCCGACCTCGACGCCGTCCATCATGTGCCGGAAGCCCTGGCCCGTGACGCCGCCGAGCACCTGCTCCGGCGAGATCCGGAAGCCGTCGAAGACCATCTCGGTCGTGTCGACGCCCTTGTAGCCCATCTTGTCGATCTTGCCGGGGATGGTCAGGCCGGGGCGGACCTCGCCGTAGCCCTCCGGCTTCTCGACCAGGAACGTCGTCAGGTTCTGGTGCGGCTTCTCGGCGCCCTCGTCGGTGCGCACGAGCACCGCGGTCAGGTTGGACGTCCCGCCGTTGGTCAGCCACATCTTCTGGCCGTTGACGACGTACTCGTCCCCCTCGCGCACCGCCCGCGTGCGGATGGCGGCGACGTCGGAGCCCAGTTCCGGCTCGGACATGGAGAACGACCCGCGCACCTCGCCGGTGGCCATGCGCGGCAGGTAGTGGGCCTTCTGCTCGTCGGTGCCGTGCTGCTTGAGCATGTGCGCGACGATGAAGTGGGTGTTGATCACGCCGGACACCGACATCCAGCCGCGCGCGATCTGCTCCACCACGAGCGCGTAGGTCAGCAGCGACTCGCCGAGCCCGCCGAACTCCTCGGGGATGGTGAGCCCGAACAGGCCCATCTCCTTCATGCCCTCGACGATGTCCGCGGGGTAGGTGTCGCCGTGCTCCAGCGCCTGCGCGTGCGGGATGATCTCCTTGTCCACGAAGGTGCGGACCGTGGAGAGGATCTCCTCCTGGATGTCGGTCAGTCCAGCGGTCTGGGCCAGGCGCGCCATCGCACGTTTCCCTTCGTAGCTCCGGGGTTACCGGCGAGTATGGACCGGTTAACGCGCGTTCGCGTCACGAAGGTGCTCATCGCCACGCGCTGAACCGAAACAGCGGCTACCCTTCCCCACCACCGCGGAACCCCAGGAGCGCCCGATGACGTACTACCAGCAGCCCGGCTACTACGCGCCGCCGCCCAGGGGCACCAACGGCATGGCCATCGCCGCGCTGGTCTGCGCGTTCGTCTTCGCGCCGGCGGGCATCGTGCTGGGGATCGTGGCGAAGAACCAGATCAAGCGGACCGGCGAGGACGGCCGGGGCCTGGCCACCGCCGGCATCGTCCTCGGCAGCGTCTTCACGGTCCTCTACATCGTCGCGCTCATCCTGTGGGTGGTCGCGGTCTACTGGATCGTGCGCGAGGGCGGCGAGATCATCAGCACGCTCACCGTCACCCGCTGAGCCGGCTCAGGACGCGAACAGCTCCAGCTCGCCGCCGCAGTGCCGGCACACCTCGGCGAACACGTGCACGTCGGCCGCGCAGCCGGGGCAGGTGCGGAAGCTGCGCTCCAACAGGTCGTCGGCCGGGCGGCGGCGGAACAGGCGTAGCCGGGGCCTCGCGTTACGGGTCCGTGACATGGCAGCCACCATGCACACGAACCACCCCTTGATCGCCAATCAGGCGCGGGGTTTGTGGGAATGCTCACCGGTGGGACCAGCGCGGAGTGGTCCCACCGGCACCCGGCGTCACTCCTCCGGCGGGGACCACACGTTCGTGCGGGACATGCCGGCGGCGCGGCCCTTGGACGAGATCACCAGGGCCATCTTGCGGGACGCCTCGTCGATCATCTCGTCGCCGAGCATGACCGCGCCGCGCTTGCCGCCCTTCTCCGAGGTGAAGTAGTCGTACGCGTCGAGGATGTTCTCGGCGTGGTCGTAGTCCTCCTGCTTGGGGCTGAAGACCTCGTTCGCCGCGTCGATCTGGCCGGGGTGCAGCACCCACTTGCCGTCGAAGCCCAGCGCCGCCGAGCGGCCGGCGACGCGCTTGAAGCCGTCCACGTCGCGGATCTGCAGGTACGGGCCGTCGATGGCCTGCTTGTCGTGGGCGCGGGCGGCCATCAGGATCTGCATGAGGATGTAGTGGTAGGCGTCGCCGACGTCGTAGCCGGGCGGCTGCTCGCCGACCACCAGGGACTTCATGTTGATCGACGCCATGAAGTCGGCCGGGCCGAAGATGATCGTCTCCACGCGCGGGGACGCGGTGGCGATCGCGTTGACGTTGATCAGGCCGAGGGCGTTCTCGATCTGGGCCTCGATGCCGATCTTGCCGACCTCGTAGCCCATGGTCTTCTCGATCTGGGTGAGCAGCAGGTCCAGCGCGTGCACCTGCTCCGCGGTCTGCACCTTGGGCAGCATGATGCAGTCCAGGTTCGCGCCCGCGCCCTCGACGACCTCGGTGACGTCGCGGTAGGTCCACTCGGTGGTCCAGTCGTTCACGCGGACCACGCGGGCCTTGTCGCCCCAGCCGCCCTCGTTGAGGGAGGCGACGATCGTCTTGCGCGCGTCCGGCTTGGCCAGCGGGGCGCAGGCGTCCTCCAGATCGAGGAAGACCTGGTCCGCGGGCAGCGTGCGGGCCTTGTCGATCATCTTCTGGCTCGATCCGGGCACGGCCAGACACGAGCGACGGGGACGCTGCTGGTCGACCACTGGGGTACCTCCTCGTACCGGCCGGTAACTCCTTGTCGTGCGAAGGGTGGCACGCACGCCGGACGGCCGCTATTTCGTGAGTCCCGATTCACAGGGGTCTGGCAGGCTGAACCGGTGGAGATCACCCGGGTGCTGGACAACGCGCTGCGCAAGGCCGCCGCCGTGTGGGTCGCGCCGGACGGGCACCCCGCCCGGCTGGTGTGGGCGCTGTGGCGGGACGAGTCGGTGCTGGTGGCCGTCGGCGGGACCGAGCAGGAGGTGCCGGGGCTGGCCGACGGGGTCGCGTGCGTGCTCACCGTGCGGTCCCCCTCGACCCACTCGCACCTGGTGGACGTCCCGGTGACCGCCCGCCTGGTGGCGGTGGACGACGAGACCGCCGCGGCGCTGCGCGCGGCCCGCCTGAACACCACGCCGGCGTGGGAGTCGGTCTACCGCTTGGAGGTCGCGTGATCACCGTGCCGCCGGACTTCGCGTCCTGGCTGGGCGAGGAGGGGGCGGCGTGGAAGGCGTCGCTGCCCGCGCTGGCCACGCGGTTCTGCGCCCGCTGGGACCTCACGCCCGACGGGGACCTCATGCACGGCTACGTCGCCGTCGTGCTGCCGGTGCGGCGGGCCGACGGGCACCCGGCCGTGCTCAAGCTGACCTGGCTGGACGAGGAGACCCGGCAGGAACCGCTGGCGCTCAAGGCGTGGGACGGCGACGGCGTCGTGCGGCTGCTCGACCACGACGACGAGCACGGCGCGCTGCTGCTGGAACGCCTCGACCACACCCGCTCGCTGCTGGACACGTCGATGGAGGAGGCCCTCCAGGTCGCCGGCGGCCTGTTGCGCCGGCTGCGCCGGCCCGCCGGCCCCGGGTTCCGCCCGACCGAGACCGACGACCTGGTCGAGGAGAACGAGGACCTCGTCCCGGCCCGCTTCGCCGAGATGGCCACCGAACTGGGCCGAGACCTGACCGAGACCGCCGGGAACACGCTGGTCAACGAGGACCTGCACTACGAGAACGTGCTGCGCGGCACCCGCGAGCCGTGGCTGATGATCGACCCCAAGCCGCTGGCCGGCGACCGCGAGTACGGCGTCATCCCGCTGCTGTGGAACCGGTGGTCGGAGGTGGACGGCGAGCGCGGCCTGCGGGACCGGTTCGCGGCGCTGTGCGACATCGCCGAGCTGGACGTGGACCGGGCGCGGCGCTGGACGGTGTACCGGGCGGTGGACAACTGGCTGTGGTGCGCCGACGAGGGCGAGGCGGAGCTGGCGGCCAAGTGCGAGGCGATCGCGCGGGCGTTCAGCCCGGGACTCTGATCTTGCCGTGCGCCACCGGCACCACCTTCCCGCCCACCCGGACGTGCGTGGCCACACCGCCCACCGCGGTCACGTGCAGCTCCACAATGGACGGTCGCCCGACTTCTTCGCCTTGCCGCACGACCACGGAGTGCTCCCCCTCGGGCGACAGCAACCCCCGGTCGACCAGCCACACCCCCAGCGCCAGCGCCGCCGCCCCGGTCGCCGCGTCCTCGCCGCCGGCGGCCCGGAACATCCGGACGTGCGCCTCGCCACCGGCGAAGCACACCGGCACCAGCCCGCGCCCGACCACGTGGTCCGCGAACCCGACCTGCGGCCTGGCCCGCCCGACCGCGCCGGCCCGCACCGGCAGGAAGGTGAAGTCCATCCCCGCCCCGGCCACCCCGGCCTCGGCGTGCGGGTCCACATCGGACCGGAACAGCCCCAGCGCACCGGCCAGCGGCGCCGCGTCGAGGTATTCGCCGACGACCGGCCTGTCCCCCGCCAGCGTCGCCCCGTCCTCCCGCACCACCACCTCGTGCAGCCCCTTCACGGTCTCCTGCACGCACCGCCCCGACCCGAGCTTCCCCGCGGTCCGGAGCACCCAGGCGGTGCCCAGGCTGGGCAGCCCGGCGAAGGGCAGCTCGGACGACGGCGTGAAGATCCGCAGCCGGTAGTCCGCGCCCGACCGCGTCGGCGGCAGCGGGAACGCCGTCTCGGACAGCCCGAACTCGCTCGCGATCGCCCGCAACTGCCCGTCGGACAGCTCCTCGGCCCCGTGGACGACCGCCAGCGGGTTCCCGGCGAACGCCCGGTCGGTGAACACGTCGACCACGTCGTAGCTCAGCACGCACCCGACCTTAACCGTGATCGGCAAGCGCGCCCGGGCACGGTTAGCCTGGCGGCGTGGTTGCCGTGAACCGGGTTTTCGCCGCGCAGCTCGCCGGGCTGCCCGTCTTCGGGCCGGACGGCGAGTCGATCGGCAAGGTCCGCGACCTGGTCATCGGGTTGCGGGTGGACCGGCAGCCGCCGCGGGTGCTCGGGCTGGTCCTCGAACTGGCCACGCGGCGGCGGATCTTCGTGCCCATGCTGCGGGTCACCTCCATCGAGCCCAACGCCGTGACGCTGGCCACCGGGTCGGTCAACCTGCGCCAGTTCCACCAGCGCACCAACGAGGTCCTGGTGGTCGGCGAACTCCTCGACGCCCGCGTCCGCCTCGACTCCGGCGCGTCCGCCGTCCTGGTCGACGCCGCCATGGAACCCACCCGCACCCGCGACTGGCGGATGAGCCGGGTCGCCGTCCGCGAGCGCACCGGCCGCCTGGCCCGCCGCGGGCCGGTGCAGGTGCTGCGCTGGGAGGAGATCTCCGGCCTGTCGGTCACCGAGCTGGCGGGCCAGCCGCAGGGCGCGCAGCACCTGGTGGCGGTGTTCGAGACGATGCGCGCCGCCGACGTGGCGCTCGCCCTGCACAGCCTGCCCAGCAAGCGCCGGTACGAGGTGGCCGAGGCGCTGGACGACGAGCGGCTCGCCGACGTGATCGAGGAGCTGCCCGAGGAGGACCAGAAGGACCTGCTGGCCCACCTCGACGAGGAACGCGCCGCCGACGTGCTGGAGGCGATGAACCCCGACGACGCCGCCGACCTGCTGGGCGAGCTGCCCGAGACCGAGAAGGAGCGGCTCCTGGAGCTGATGGAGCCCGAGGAGTCCGCCCCGGTCAAACGCCTGCTGGAGTACAGCTACGACACCGCGGGCGGCCTGATGACGCCCGAACCCGTCGTGCTCGCCCCGGACGCCACGGTCGCCGAGGCCCTCGCGCACGTGCGCAACCCGGACCTGACGCCCGCGTTGGCCAGCATGGTGTTCGTGTGCCGCCCGCCCACCGCCACCCCGACCGGCCGGTACCTGGGCTGCGTGCACATCCAGCGGCTGCTCCGGGAACCGCCGTCCGACCTGGTCGCGGGCGTCCTGGACACCGACCTGACCACGCTCACCCCGCGCGCCACGCTCAGCGACGTCACCCGCTACTTCGCCACCTACAACCTGGTGTGCGGACCGGTCGTGGACGAGGACGACCACCTGCTCGGCGCGGTCACCGTGGACGACGTGCTGGACCACCTGCTGCCGGACAACTGGCGGGAAACGGGGCTCACCCATGCCTGAACTGCTGCCGCGCCGCCGGCTGGACCAACCCCGCCGCCCCGGCTTCCGGTTCGAACTGGACCCCGAGGCGTTCGGCCGCTTCTCCGAGCGGCTGGCCCGGTTCCTCGGCACCGGGAAGTTCCTGTTCTGGCAGACCCTGATCGTGGTCGTGTGGATCACGCTGAACCTGGTCGCGGTCAACCTGCGCTGGGACCCGTACCCGTTCATCCTGCTCAACCTGGCGTTCTCCACCCAGGCCGCCTACGCCGCGCCGCTCATCCTGCTCGCCCAGAACCGGCAGGACGACCGCGACCGCGTGTCGCTGGAGGAGGACCGGGCCCGCGCCGCCCAGACCAAGGCGGACACCGAGTACCTGGCCCGCGAGCTGGCCGCGTTGCGCATCGCGATCGGCGAGGTCGCGACCCGCGACTACCTGCGCAGCGAACTGGACCGCGTCTTCCGCGAGCGCAAGCGCCCGAACCTCAAGGACGACCCGCGCTGGGACGACGTCCCGTCGTAGGGCGTTCCCCGCCTAGGGCGTCGCGTCGGGGTCGGACGCCAGGCGGTCGCAGGAGCGGCCGAACGCGTCCAGCTCCGCCCGGTCGAACACTTCGGCGAAATGGCGCACGACACCCGTGAGATGGGTGCCCGAGGCTGTTCGGAGGCGCTCCAACCCCAACGGGGTCAGCACCGCCACCACGCCGCGGCCGTCGCCGTCGGCACGTTCGCGCAACACCAGGCCCGCGCGCTCCAACCGGTCCACGAGCCTGGTCACCCCGGAGCGGGACAGCAGGACGGCGTCCGCCAGCTCCGTCATCCGCAGTCGGTACTGCGGCGCCTCGGCCAGCTGCACGAGGACGTCGTAGGCCGCGAGCGAGAGTCGCTGCTCGGCGATCAGTTCGGCTTCCAGGATCCGAGTGAGCCGCGCATGGGCCCGGAGGAAGGATCGCCACACACCGAGCTCGGATCGGGTGGGCAACCGGGCACTTCCGGTTTCCGGCACGGATAGCAATGTTACGGAAAGCACGCAACCGGCTGCGCCCAGCCCCGTTGAAGCAGGTGACCAACCGGTAGCTTGGAGGGACGCGGCCCCGCCGTAGCATGGCGTTCTACCCCGATCGAAGGCGATCCAGTGACGACGCAGACCCTCCCCACCGTTGACGACGTGCACAAGGCGCTGGCCGGCGTGCAGGACCCGGAGATCCGGCGACCCATCACCGAACTGGGCATGGTGAAGTCGGTCACCATCACCGACGGGGTCGTCGACGTCGCCGTGTACCTGACCGTCGCCGGCTGCCCGCTGCGCGACAAGATCACCGCCGACGTGACCGCCGCCGTCTCGGCGCTGGAGGGCGTCCGCCAGGTCCGCGTGGAGCTGGACGTGATGAGCGACGCCCAGCGCACCGAGCTGCGCAAGACGCTGCGCGGCGGCGTCGAGGAGCCGGTCATCCCGTTCGCCCAGCCGGGTTCGCTGACCCGCGTCTACTGCGTGGCGTCGGGCAAGGGCGGCGTCGGCAAGTCCAGCGTGACGGTGAACCTCGCCGTGGCGATGGCCCAGCGCGGGCTCTCGGTGGGCGTGGTGGACGCCGACATCTACGGCCACTCGATCCCCCGCATGCTGGGCACCGAGGCCCGCCCGACCCAGGTCGAGAAGATGATCATGCCGCCGCAGTCGCACGGCGTGAAGCTCATCTCCATCGGCATGTTCACGCCCGGCAACACCCCGGTCGTCTGGCGCGGCCCGATGCTGCACCGGGCGTTGCAGCAGTTCCTGGCGGACGTGTTCTGGGGCGACCTGGACGTGCTGTTGATGGACCTGCCCCCCGGCACCGGCGATGTCGCCATCTCGGTGGCGCAGCTCGTCCCGAACGCGGAGATCCTGGTCGTGACCACGCCCCAGCAGGCGGCGGCCGAGGTCGCCGAGCGCGCGGGGTCGATCGCCCTGCAGACGCGGCAGCGCGTGGCGGGCGTCATCGAGAACATGTCGTGGCTGGAACTCCCGGACGGGACGCGCATGGACGTGTTCGGCGAGGGTGGCGGCCAGGCGGTGGCCGAGTCGCTGACCCAGGCGGTGGGCGCCGAGGTGCCGCTGCTGGGCCAGGTGCCGTTGGACCCGCGCTTGCGGGAGCAGGGCGACGCCGGCACCCCGATCGTCCTCGCCGAGCCTTCTTCCACCGCCGCTCAGGTGTTGACTTCTGTCGCTGCCAAGCTTTCTGTTCGTTCTCGTGGTTTGGCCGGCCGTTTGCTCAACGTTTCTCCCGCTGGTCGCTGATTTTCCTTCACGCGCTTCGCGCTGGGTCTTCGGACGCGCTTCGCGCTCTCGGGATTTTCGCGCTGGCGCGCTCTCAAGCGTGACGCGCTGGCGCGCTCTCAAGATAAAAGCGCCTCGCCGGCGGGCAGGCCCCCGGGGGTGGAAGGGCGTCGGTTCGTCCCCCGCACGGCCTGCCGGAGGCAACCACCCTTTGGTCTATTCCGCAACCGGAAAAGCTGGTTGCGGAATAGACCAAAGCGCGGTTGGGCTGCGCCCAGGCCGTACGGGGGACGAACCGAGGCCCTTCCTGTGGCTAAATAGCCAAAAGGGGCGCCTTCGGCGCCAAGGGCCGGGTCGGTTGAGCCCCACACCGGCAGGCCCCCGACCTCCGTGCCCACCTGCACACCCAGGCGCTCCGCGCGAAGCGCGGCTCTTCCTTTGGGCTATTTAGCCAGAGGAAGGGCCTCGGTTCGTTCCCCGTACGGCCTGGGCGAAGCCCAACCGCGCTTCACCGTTCTTTGCAACCACGCTTTACCGGTTGCAAAGAACGGTGAAGGGTGGTTGCCTCTGGCAGGCCGTACGGGGAACGAACCGACGCCCTTCCACCCCGGGGGCCTGCCCGCCGGCGAGGCGCTTTTAATCTTGAGAGCGCGTCAGCGCGTCACGCTTGAGAGCGCGAAGCGCGTCGAAGAAGCGAAGCGTGAAGAATCAAGTGGCATCGGGGTCAAAAGGAGGACGCTCCCCGTGCTGCAAAGGCCGCTCCTGAGCAACAGAAGGCCCCTGCCCGGCAGCGGGATACCCGTTCGGCTTGGAACCGCCTGAACCGCCACCGAGAGTGCCGTTGCTGGGCACGTCATCCCACAAGTGCTTGGTGATGGCCCGCTTCGGGTCGAAGTTGCGGAGTTCCCGCAAGTCCTCCAGGGGCTTGCGCAGCGACTCGAATTCCGGGCCCATCTCCTGCTTGAGCTGGTCCCGTGCGCCGGTCGCGTACTCGCGGACCTGGCGGATGGTGCGGCCCACCCAGGCCGCCGCGGACGGGAGTCGTTCCGGGCCCAGGATGAACAGGCCCGCGACGATGATGATGAGCAGCTCAACCCAGCCGATGCTGTCAAACACAGTGCCCGCCTTCGCTCCGCACCACCCACGCCGACGCCCACGAATGAGCCACCAGCCAGCCTAGCCGTCAGTCGGACCGCAGCGTCACCTGCACGGTCAGCTCCCGGCCCTGCCGGGCCAGCACGACCGGAACCGTTTCCCCGATTTCGTGGTCCCGTACCGCGACCGTCAACTCCGCGGCGTTGCGCACCAGGCGGTCGCCGACGCGGGTGATCACGTCGCCCTCCTCGATGCCGGCCGCGTCGGCCGCGCCGCCGTCGGGGACGTTCTGGACGCGCGCGCCTTCCGCGGTCTCGGCGGCCACCGAGCTGACGTTGATGTTCATGTCCGCGTGCTTGACCTGGCCGTCGCGGATGAGGGCCTGGGCGATCTTGCGCGCGTAGTTGCCGGTGATCGCGAAGCCGAGGCCCACGGAACCGCCGGTCTCGGTCCGGATGGACGAGTTGATGCCGACCAGCGCACCGGACGAGTCGACCAGCGCGCCGCCGGAGTTGCCGGGGTTGATGGCCGCGTCGGTCTGGATGGCGTCGTAGGTGACCTGAGGGCCGCCGTTCTCGCCGGCCGCGGTCACGGGGCGGTGCAGGGCGCTGACGATGCCCTCGGTCACGGTGTTGGACAGCGACAGCGGCGAGCCGATGGCCAGCACCGTGTCGCCCACCGCCAGGTCGTCGGAGTTGCCGAACTGGAGCACGGTCGCGCCGTCCACCTGGACCTTGATCACCGCGAGGTCGGTCTTGGAGTCGCGCCCGACGATCTGGGCCACGGCCCGCTTGCCGTCGGTGAACACCACGGTCAGCTTGGCCGACGTGTCCTGCACGGCCGGCGCGACCACGTGGTCGTTGGTGAGCACGTACCCGCCGCCGTCGATGACGACGCCCGAGCCGACGCCCGCCACGTTCGCGCCCTTGAACTCGATCGACACCACGCTCGGCGTCACGCGCTTGGCGATGTCGGCGACCGACCCGACGGGCCGCTCCTTGCCCGGCTGGACCTCGGCCAGCGTCACCCCGCTGTCGGTCAACGGGTTGCCCGCGCGCCCGAACAGCCAGCCGACGACGCCACCGGCCGCGCCCACCAGCAGCGCCACCACCAGCAGCAAACCCAGCGCGGTCGGCTTCACGCGGCGGCCGAACAACAGCTCCGGGATGCTCAGCTGCGGCCCCGGCTCGGCGACGGCCTTCTTCTCGACCTCGGGCTCCTCGGTCACCGCCGGCGGTCCGATGACCGCGCCGGCGCCCGGGTCGCGCCACGCGTCGCCCGCCGCCTTGCCCTCCCAGAACACGGGCTCGACCTCGGGCTCGCCGTTCAGGTCCACGGGAGGCCGCTGGAGCAGCTCACCGGTCCCCTGCGGACGGCCGAACGCGGTGCTCAACGCCTCGGGTGGCGGCGGAGCGAGCTGGACGCCGCCGTTCAACACGGGCCGGTCGGCGGAGAACGCGCCGTCCACGCCCTGGGGACGGCCGAAGACGAACGCCTGACCGGGGTCGACGGCAGGCCGCTGGAGGGGACGCGGCGCGAGCCTGCGGTGCGCCCCGTCGTCCACGCCGGACCTGGGGGTCCCGTTGCCCTGCTCCGGCCCGGCCTGTTGTGGCTCGCTCATCGCTCCCCGCACGTCGGTGATGCCCGGTGTTGCGGGGCCCATCGTGCCCGGTGACCGGTGAAGTTGTCGTCAGCGAGCCGGCAGGTGGTCCGCGGCGGGACCGGTACCGCTCAACAGCCCCACGCGCTCCTCCACGAGCGGCGCCACGGCGGGCGGCGGGGGCGGGTTGCCGGCGGCGGGTGAGGGCGAGGGCTCCTCACTGCCCGGCACGACGAGTGCCAGAGCGCCGAGCATCAGGCCCGACACGACCACGCCGGCGCCTTGCCGGGCCCGCCGGCCGCCGAACCGGCTGCCCGTGCCGAAAGGGCGGCTCGACCCCAGCACGGGTCCGCTGCCGAACGCCACGCGGTCGGGCCGCTGCACGGCCACCAGTTGGCCGTCCTCGGTCACCGCGAGTCCGTCGGGCGCGCTGGGCAGCTCGACCTCCTGCGGGATCGCGCCCAGCCGGGCCAACAGGCTCTCGGGGGCGGACGGGGTCGCCGCGGCGCGCACGGCGGAGCGCGCCTGCTGCTGCGAGTAGGCCTCCGCGGCGCAGAACGGGCAGCGCGCCAGGTGCGCCGCCGCACGGCTGTGGGCCGAGGCCGACAGCTCGCCGTCGACGAAGGCGACGACCGCGTCGGGCAGCAGGTGCTGCTCGGGCAGTCCCCAACCTCGCAGGTCGGTCATGCAGAGTCCTCCCGAACGAGACCCCGACGGCGTTCCAGTGCGGCACGCAGGGCCTGGCGGCCCCGGTGGATCCTGCTCCTCACCGTACCCAGTTTCACGCCGAGGGTGGCGCCGATCTCCTCGTAGGACAGCCCTTCGACGTCGCACAGCACCACGGCGGCCCGGAAGTCCGGCGGCAGCTCGTCCAGCGCCGCCTGCAGGTCGGGGTCGAGGTGGGTGTCGTGGTAGACCTGCTCGGGGCTCGGGTCGTCGCCCGCGAGCCGGTCGGTGTCCTCGGGCAGGCCCTCCATGCGGAACTTGGAGCGGCGGCGGGCCATGTCGAGGAACAGGTTCGTGGTGATGCGGTGCAGCCAGCCTTCGAACGTGCCCGGCTGGTAGGACGCGAGGGACCGGAAGACGCGGATGAACGTCTCCTGGGTCAGGTCCTCGGCGTCGTGCTGGTTGCCGGTCAGGCGGTAGGCCAGCCGGTAGACCCGGTCGGCGTGGTCACGGACGACCTGGTCCCACGTCGGCACGATCCATTCCGTGTCGTCGATGGGCGCGGTGGCGGTGTACGGCTGCGTTGGCATCGTGCGGTGAAGCACCTCCAGTGGGCCGGGCTGCCCTGCTGCACGGTTCAACGCTTCCTGCGGCGAGCGTGTTCCCGTGTGTCCTGCTCTGCGAGGACCGGGCCAACACCCGCCCTCGCGTGCCCCCAGCATGCTGGGCTCGCTTATAACCATCGTGAGAGTCGCCTGAGAGCACGCTGAGAATTCCGGTTCACGGGACATTCACCCGCTCAGCCGCGTCCGGCGTTAACCTCCGTGCTGTGGATGCGCCGCTGCGCGAGTACGTGGAGCGTTACCTGCCCGAGGACGCCGTCGTCACGGCCGCCCGGGCGCGTGGCGAACAGCTGGGTTGCGTGCCCATCGGCGCCGGTGGCGGCGCGGCGCTGCGCTTCCTGGCCACCGCCTTGCGGGCGAAGGCCGTGGTCGAGGTCGGCACGGGCGCCGGCGTGGGCGCGTTGTACCTGCTCAGCGGCATGCCCGCGGCGGGGATCCTGACGTCGATCGACGTGGAGCCGGAGCACCAGCGGGCGGCGCGCAAGGCGTTCGCCGAGGCCGGTGTGGGCGCGTCCCGGACGCGGTTGATCATGGGCCAGGCGCTGGACGTGCTGCCGCGGCTCACCGACGGCGCGTACGACCTGGTGTTCGTGGACGCGGCGAAGACCGAGTACCCGAAGTACCTGGAAGAGGCGGTGCGGCTGCTGCGGCCGGGCGGGGTGGTGGCGTTCGACAACATCCTGTGGAGCGGGCGGGTGGCCGACCCGTCGCACCGCGACCCGGACACGGTGGCCCTGCGGGAGGTGGCCCGGTCGGTGCGGGAGGACGACCGCCTGGTGCCGGTCATCCTCCCGTTGGGTGACGGCCTGCTGGTCGCGGCGAAGGCCTAGCCGCCGAACCGCGCCCGGTACTCCGACGGGCTCAGCCCGGTCCGCCGCCGCACCCGCGCCCGCAGGTTGGACGGCGACCCCAGCCCGGACCGCCGCGCGACCACGTCCAGCCGGGTCTCGCCGCGTTCGAGCAGGGCGCAGGCGAGGTCCACCCGGGCGGCGGTCAACCAGGCGAGTGGCGTCGTGCCGACCTCCTGCTGGAACCTCCGGTGCAGGGTGGCGGGGCTGAGCGCGGCGCGGGCGGCCAGCGCCGCGACGGTCAGCGGCTCGGCCAGGCGCTCGCGCGCCCAGTCCAGGAGGGGCGTCAGCGAGGTGTCCGGGACGGCCGGCACCGGCTGCTTGACGAACTGCCGCTGCCCGCCGTCGCGGTGGGCGGCGAACACCAGGCGTCGCGCCACGGTGTTGACGACCTCCGCGCCGTGGTCGAGGCGGAGGAGGTGCAGGCCGAGGTCCAGCGCCGCCGCGCTCCCGGCGGCCGTGTAGACGCGCCCGTCCTCCACGTACAGCACGTCCGGCACGAGCGTGACCTGCGGGAACAGCGATCCGAAGAGGTCCGCCCACCGCCAGTGCGTGGTCGCCGAGCGCCCGTCGAGCACCCCCGCGTGGGCCAGCGTGAACGCGCCGGTGCAGAAGCTGACCATCCGCGCGCCGCGCAGCGCCGCCGCCCGCACCGCCTCCAGCACCACCCCGGGCGGTCGGACCTCGGGGTCCGGCCGGTTCGGCACGATCACCGTGTCGGCGGTCGCCACGGCCTCCAGCCCCGGCACCCCGGTCAGCGTGAAGAACCCGTTGTGCATGGTCACCGGCCCGGGGGCGCACAGCGTGAACGAGTACCAGGGCCGGTCGCCCAGTTCCGGCCGGTCCAGGCCGAACAGCTCCGTCGCCACGCCCATCTCGAACGGGTTCGAGCCGGCGTCGACGACCATCACCACGCGGTGCGAGGAACCAGGCGACATGTGCGATTCCTAGCACTCACACCGTCGAGCGCACCACCGCGAGCATGGACGGCATGAACATCGACAAGGCCCTGGCGAGCTTCGATGAGCTGTGGAGCCCTCGGATCCTGGCGACCGTCAACGACTACGACGTCCGCGTGGCGAAGGTGAAGGGCGAGCACGTCTGGCACGCGCACGCCGACACGGACGAGTTCTTCCTCGTCCTGGCCGGTGAACTCGACATCGCCCTGCGCGACCGGACCGTGCACCTCAAGAAGGGCGACACCTTCGTCGTGCCGAAGGACGTCGAGCACAAGCCGTCGTCGGCGGAGGGCGCGCACATCCTGGTGATCGAACCGTCCGGGACGGTGAGCGTCGGGGACCGCCACGAGGAGGTCCCCGACCACGTCGACGTGACCACCGGTCACGCGCTCACGACGCCGTGACGCCCTTCCCCAGCACGGTCACCCCGCCCGCCGACACGGTGTAGCGCTGCCGGTCGGTGGCGTGGTCCACGCCGATCAACGCGCCGTCCGGCACGACCACGTTCTTGTCCAGGATCGCCCGCCGCACCACCGCGCCGCGCCCGATCCGCACGCCCGGCAGCAGCACGCTGCCCTGCACCACCGAACCGCTCTCCACCACCACGTCCGACGACACCACGGACCCGTGGATGGTGCCGGAGATGATCGACCCCGGACCCACCATGGAGTCCTCGGCGCTGCCGCCCGCGATGAACTTCGCCGGCGGCAGCGGCGGGGTCGCGGTCCGGATCGGCCAGGCCTGGTTGTAGAGGTTGAACACCGGCCGCACCGACACCAGGTCCATGTGCGCCTCGTAGTAGGCGTCGATGGTCCCCACGTCGCGCCAGTAGCCGCGGTCGCGCTCGGTCTCGCCGGGCACGACGTTGTCGGAGAAGTCGTAGACGTGCGCCTGGCCCTGGTCGACCAGCATGGGGATGATGTCGCCGCCCATGTCGTGGTCGGAGTCGGGGTTGGCCGCGTCCGCGCGCAACGCCTCGATCAGGGCCTCCGTGGTGAACACGTAGTTGCCCATCGAGGCGAAGGTGACCTCCGGGTCGCCGGGCACGTGCGGCGGCTCGGCGGGCTTCTCCAGGAACCGGGTGATCTGGCCGAACTCGTCGGAGTCGATGCACCCGAACGCCTTGGCCTCGGCGCGCGGGACCCGGATGCCCGCGACCGTCACGCCCGCGCCGGACTGGACGTGCTGGTCCACCATCTGGCCCGGGTCCATCCGGTACACGTGGTCCGCGCCGAAGATCACCACGTGGTCGGGCTTCTCGTCGTTGACGAGGTTCAGGCTCTGGAAGATCGCGTCGGCCGAGCCGGTGTACCAGCGGGGGCCCAGGCGCTGCTGGGCGGGCACCGGCGTCACGTACTGGCCGAGCACATTGGACAGCCGCCACGTGGTCGAGATGTGGCGGTCCAGTGAATGGGATTTGTACTGGGTGAGCACGCACAGCCGGACGAAACCGGCGTTGACGAGGTTGGACAGCACGAAGTCGACGAGCCGGTAGTTACCGCCGAAGGGCACCGCGGGCTTTGCCCGGTCGGCGGTCAACGGCCACAACCGTTTGCCTTCGCCACCGGCGAGGACAATTCCTAGTACATGCGGTTGCCCTTTCACGACAACGACCCTAACCGGGCGGGCACCGGGCCACCACGGCGAAGTAACGCAGACCCGCGCTGTTCACCCGGACGTCCGGGTGACCGGGGTTACGGTGGGCGGCGTGCGAATTGGACTGCTGACACGGGAGTACCCGCCGGAGGTCTACGGCGGCGCCGGGGTGCACGTCGGTTTCCTCGTGCCGAGGTTGCGGGAGCTGGTGGAGGTGGACGTGCACGCGTTCGGCGCGCCGCGCCCGGACGCGTTCGCCCACAACCCGGCGGCGTCGCTGGCGGGCGCGAACGCGGCCCTGGGCGTGCTGTCGGCGGACCTGGAGATCGCCGCCGCGCTGGGTGGCGTGCAGGTGGCGCACTCGCACACCTGGTACGCCAACATGGCCGGTCACCTGGCGAAGTTGCTGCACGGCGTCCCGCACGTCGTCACCGCGCATTCGTTGGAGCCGCGCCGGCCGTGGAAGGCCGAGCAGCTCGGGGGCGGGTACCGGGTCTCGTCGTGGGTGGAGCGCACGGCGTACGAGGCGGCGGACGCGATCATCGCGGTCAGCGACGGGATGCGCGCGGACGTGCTGGACTGCTACCCGGCGCTGGACCCGGCGCGGGTGCACGTGGTCCGCAACGGCATCGACACCGCCGAGTACCACCCGGTGAGCGAGACGGACGCGTTGGCGCGGCACGGGATCGACCCGTCCAAGCCGATCGTCACGTTCGTCGGGCGGATCACGCGGCAGAAGGGCGTCGGGCACCTCGTGGCGGCGGCGCACCGGATCTCGCGGGACGCGCAGGTCGTGCTGTGCGCGGGCGCGCCGGACACGCCGGAGATCGCCGAGGAGACCCGGCTCGCGGTGGCCGAGCTCGCGGCGGCGCGGCCGGGCGTGGTGTGGATCCAGCAGATGCTGCCGCAGGCGGACGTGCGGCAGATCCTGAGCCACTCGGCGGTGTTCGTGTGCCCGTCGGTGTACGAGCCGCTGGGGATCGTGAACCTGGAGGCGATGGCGTGCGGCACCGCCGTGGTGGCCTCCGACGTGGGTGGCATCCCGGAGGTGGTGGACCACGGCCGGACCGGGCTGTTGGTGCACTACTCGGCCGACGACGAGGCGGCGTTCCGGACCGGGTTGGCGGACGCGGTGAACGCGTTGCTGGCGGACCCGGCGAAGGCGCGGGCGTTCGGCGCGGCCGGGCGGGAGCGGGCGGTGCGGGAGTTCTCCTGGTCGACGGTGGCCGAGGAGACCGTGGCGGTGTACGAAACGGCCTTGTCACAGCCGATGTGATGTGCGTCACAGCAACAAAACGCAACCTGCGAGCGTTGTGACCACCTTTAACCAGTAGGGGATCGACTACTGGGGGTCATCATGAGGTGGGTTGTGCTCGCCTGCCTTCTCCTGGCGGGCTGCGGCGCCGCGCCGGCGCGGACGACGGCGTCGCAGGTGCCGCTCACCATCGGCGGCAAGCCGGTGGTGGACGCGCAGGGGTTGCAGATGCAGGCCGAGGCGGAGCTGAGCTACACGCTCAGCTTCGGTTTCGTGGCGCGCGCCGGTGACGCGGTGAGCTGCTGGTTCGCCCGCACCGGGGCGCAGGCGGAGGTGGACCGGCGGCTGTGGTGCGGGCCGGTCCAGGTGCCCGGCACGGCCGCGGCCACGGACTGGGTGCCGGTGCCGTTGAAGGAGGTCGAGCAGAACGACGGCGGCGTGCGGCTGGAGGTCCAGCCGCCGCAGGTGCCCGACCCGGGCAGCCGCAGCACACCGCTGGGCAAGCTCGTGCGCACCGACGGGCGGGAGGCGGACGCGGACCAGGGCGGGAAGCTCGCCGGGCCGGACTTCCTGGCCGTGCAGCCCGACGACGGCCGGGCGCTGCCCGAGGCGGCGGGCCTGGTGCGGGACGACCAGCTGGCGCTGGGGATCACCGGGTACGGCAGCCCGGAGGCGTGGTCCACCGAGAAGGGCGAGCTGCGCGCCGAGCACGGGGTCCGGCTGCGGGTGCTGCGGCTGTCGGTGGAGCGCCTGCGCGAGACGGACTCGGCGTTCCGCCAGGTGCCGTGGAGCGGGTGGCTGCCGCAACCGCCGGAGGCGGCGCTGCAGGTGCCGGGCAAGCGGCACCCGCTGCCGATGGACCGGTTGCCGGAGACGGGGTCGGTGTTCGTGGTCTACACCGTGCCCGACGCCGGCGGCCAGGAGGCGCTGGTGCTGTCCACGGTGGGGGCGAAGTCGTTGGAGCAGCGGGTGGAGGTGCCGTCGGGGGTCGCGCTGGGCGAGGTCTTCCCGGCCCTGCGCCGCCCGCCGGGCCCGGCGTCGGCGACACCCGCGGCGCACAAGCTGAAGGTCGGCGGGGCGGAGGGCGCGCTGGAGGTGCAGCGGGTGCGCCTGGGCAGGCAGCGACCGGTGAACGTGGACGGCCAGCAATACGGCCTGGCCACCGCGTCCGCACCGGACAAGGCCCTGCTCGAACTGCGCCTGCAGGGCCGAGACCTGCCCCAGACAGCGGGGGCGGCGCTGACCAAGGACCTGGTGGCGGTAACCCTGCCGGACGGCTCCCGCGCGCCACTGGTGGGGGCGCGCTACGGCGGCGACACGTTCCCGGTGGCCGTGGTGGTGGAGGTGCCGGCGGACGCGCGGTCGGTGTCGGTGGCGGTGACAGCGGGCACGGTGGACCTGCCCATCCTGGGCGCGACCCCGATCGAACCCGGCGACCCGGCGACGGTGCCACTGGACTTCTGACCAACGGACTGGCAGCCGGCAGGCAAGCCCGCGACCGGGGACGCGTGGCCGGCGCGCCCCCGACCCGCGATGGCCGGCCCGGCGGCTGGGCTCGGCGGCTAGCGGGCCGCCGAGCCGCGCTCAGCGGGACTGCGGCGGGCGGGTTCGCGCGCGGCGCGTTCATGGCGGTCGGGCTCCCGGCGGGCGGGTTCGCGGCTGGTGGGTTCGCGGCTGGTGGGTTCGCGGCTGGTGGGTTCGCGGCTGGTGGGTTCGCGGCTGGTGGGTTCGCGGCTGGTGGGTTCGCGGCCGGCGGGTTCACGGCGCGCGGAGTCCTGCCCGGCGTGCTCCCGGCCCACAGAACCACCGCCCGCAAGACCACCGCCCGCAAGACCACGGCGCGCAGAACCACGGCCGGCGGAACCACGACCGGCCAACACCACCGCCACCGCCGCGAGGGCGAGCCAGCCGACCACCAGCGCCACCAGGCCGGTCCACCCCCACCCCTGGTACGCGGTGCTGCCCGCCGTACCTCCAGCGCTGCTCCCCAGGTAGAAGGCGAACAGGTACGCGCCCGACGCCGGACCCTTAGCGGTCGCCCGTGCGCCCACCCACGCGCTGGCCACCGCGTGCACCGCGAAGAACCCGCCGGTGAACACGGCCAGCCCCACCCCCACCGCGACAAGGCTGTCCGGCACCGTCGCCAGCGCCCCCGCGGCGGTGACCGCCAGCGCCGCCAAGGCGATCACCGGCCGGCCGTGCCGGTCGGCCAACCGGCCCGCCACCGCCGAGCACGCACCGCCCGCCGCGTACGCCAGGAACACCAGGGAAGCCAGGCTCGGTGGCAGCGCCAGCCGGAACGCGACCACGTTGAACAGCGAGATGAACGCCGACACCCCCAGCACCGCCACGGCGTAGAGCGCGAGCAACACCGGGTCCGTCAGCGCCGAGCGCAAGCCGGCCTCGCGGCGGGACGTCGGCTTGCCCGCCGGCAGGTACGCGGCCGTCACCAGGGCGCAGGCCAGCGCGAACCCCGCCACCACCGCCAGCGCGCCGCGCCAACCGATCCAGTCCGTCCCGATCCCCGCGACCAGCCGGCCGATCATGCCGCCCGCGCTGTTGCCCGCGATCAACGCTCCGATCGCCGCACCGATCGCCGCGGCCTCGTCGGCGAGGTACGCCATGGCCACCGCCGGGATGCCGGCCGTCGCCACGCCCTGCAACACGCGCAGCCCCAGGAACACCGGGTAGCTGGGCGCGAGCGGCAGGACCAGGCCGATCACCGCCGCGAGCAGCACCGACCACACGATCACCCGCCGCCGCCCGACCCGTTCCGCCAGCACCGCGCACGGCACCACGGCCAGCGCCAACGCGCCCGTCGCCGCGCTCACCGCCAACGACGCCCCGCCCGGCCGCAGCCCGAACTCGGCCGCGATCTGCGGCAGGACCGGCTGCGGCGCGTACAGGACCGCGAACGTCGCCAAGCCGGTCGAAACGGTGGCCACGGTGAGGCGACTGGGCATGTTTCCGACGCTAAGCCATGCGTCCAATACGACGATTGACCACAATCCATACCGTGATGGATGAATTGGCACCCAAGCTGGCCGTGCTGCGCGCCCTCGCCGAGGAGGAGCACGTGACGCACGCGGCGGCGGCCGTCGGGGTGCCGCAGCCGACGGTCAGCCGGTGGCTGGCCGCCATGGGCGAGTCGCTCGGAGCGCCGCTCGTGGTGCGCAGCGGCCGGCGGGTGCGGCTCACGCGGGCCGGGCGGCTGCTGGCGTCGGCGGCGGACCGGGCGTTGGCCGTGTTCGAGGCCGGGCACCGGGCGGCGGTCGAGGAGGTGGACCCGTCGCGCGGGCTGGTCGCGCTGGGGTTCCTGCACCTGCTCGGGCGGTCGCTGGTGCCGGAGTTCGTGCGCGGGTTCCGGGAGGAGCACCCGCACGTGCGGTTCCGGCTGGTGCAGGACTCGCGGCAGGTCCTGCTGTCCCACCTGGAGGACGGGGTGGTCGACCTCGCCCTGGTCTCGCCGCCGCCGCGGGACGCCGCCTACGAGCACGCCGTCGTGCGCACCCAGGAACTGGTCCTGGTGCTGCCGCCCGGCCACCGGCTGGCCGGCCGGGACGCCGTCGAGGTCGCCGAACTGGCCGACGAGGAGTTCGTCGGGCTCGAACGCGGCTACGGTCTGCGCCAGATCACCGACGACCTGTGCGCGGCGGCCGGGTTCGCGCCCCGGCTCGCCTTCGAGGGCCAGGAGACCGAGACCGTCCGGGGCCTGGTCGCCGCCGGCCTGGGCGTCGCGCTGCTGCCGCACGCGGAGGGCCCGACCGGGCTGGTGGAACTGCCGCTGTCTCCCGGCGCGCGCCGGGAGATCGCCCTGGTGTGGCTCGCGGGCGTGCCGCTGCCACCGGCCGTGCAGGCGTTCCGGGACCACGTCCGGAACGCCTGAACGGGGTGCGCGAATGCGCGGCGTTAATTGAGCAACGCGGAAATTCTCCCGATCGAGGGATACGCGACACGATCGCGTGCAGCCGAATGCGGCGCTCTTCGCGCCGGGCCACGATGGGCGGGCAGGTCCGAATCCACGAGGAGGAATCCGTGCGCAACCTCGTCCGCCTGGTCGCGGCCACAGCGTTGTCCCTGCCCGTCGTCGTCGGCGCCGCCGGCCTCGCGTCCGCGGAATCCGCGGGCTACTACGGCGACCACGTCGGCGTCGGCCCGCTGGGTCTCCACGTCGACTACACGGACGCCCACTCCGGCGGCGGCGACGCCTTCTACCACAACGAACACCTGTACGCGGGCGACCTCGGGTTCCACTACCACCACATCGCGTCGTTCGCCGACGACGGCAGCGACCACCACGACGACGGCGCCGAGGCGGGCCACTTCCACGAATCGGTCGACGTGCACCCGCTCGGGTTCGACTACGATTCCGGCGCGAGTTACGCCGGGAACGACTGAGAATCCACCCGTTGGGGCGGAATCGGCGTCACCCGCGCCGATTCCGCTCAGCGGCCGTAGCGTTCCGCGAACTCCACGAGGGTGCGCGCCGCGAATCCGGTCGCGCCCGCCACCACTTCGTCGTAGTTCTTGTCCGACCGCGCCGGGCCCGCGATGTCCAGGTGCGCCCACGGCAGCCCGCCGGTGAACTCGCGCAGGAACAGCGCCGCCGTGATGCCGCCCGGACCGGGCGGGCACTGCCGCAGGTCGGCGATGTCGCTCTTGACGTCCTCGGCGTGGTCCTCCAGCAGCGGCATCCGCCACCAGGCCTCGCCGACCCGCGCGCCGGCGTCCGCGATCGCCGCCGCCACCGCGTCGTCGGAGGCGAACAGGCCGCCGGTCCGCACGCCCAGGCTGACCTTCATCGCGCCGGTCAGGGTGGCGACGTCCACCAGGACGTCCGCGCCCAGCTCGTCCACCGCGTAGGCGAGGGCGTCGGCCATCACCATGCGGCCCTCGGCGTCGGTGTTGGTCACCTCGGTGGTCAGGCCGCCGTAGTGCCGCACGACGTCACCGGGCCGGTAGGAGTCGCCGGACACGTGGTTCTCCGCGGACGGCACCAGGCCGGTCACCCGGACGGGCAGGCTGCGCCGGGCGATGGCGATCATGGCGGCGATGACGGCCGCGCCGCCGGCCATGTCCGTGCGCATCAGGTGCATGCCCTCGGCGGGCTTGACGGAGATGCCGCCGGTGTCGAACGTGATGCCCTTGCCGACCAGCACGACGTGCGGTCCGGTCTTCGCGCCCTCCCAGGTCAGGTGCACCATCCGCGGCGGGCGGGACGAGCCCGCGCCGACCGCCAGCACGCCGCCGAACCCGTTCTCGGCCAGCCACTTCTCGTCGCGGACCCGCACGCCCAGGCCGGGCACCGCGCCGGCCAGCTTGGCGGTGGTCGTGGCCAGCCACGCCGGGTCCTTGACGTTGGACGGGGCGTTCGCCAGGTCCCGGGTCAGGGCGGTGGCGGCGGCCAGGTCGGCGGCGACCCGCACCTGGTCGGCGTCCGCGCCCACCAGGCGCAGCGACTTGACGCGCTTGGGCGCGTCCTGCCCGGTCACCTTGAACCGGTAGCCGCCCAGCACCAGGCCGAGCACGAAGGACCGCACGTCGGCGTCGGGCGTGAGCAGCACGTCGAACGTGGTCGCGCCACCGGCCTCGACGTCGGCGTTCAGGGCGCGGACCAGGCCCGCGCCCGCCGTGCGCCAGTCGGCCGGGGTGCCCGAGCCGACGCCCAGCACCCAGCGGCCGGACAGCTTCGCGGTGCTGCCCGCCCCGCCGGTGACCTCGGCGGTGACCTCGACGTCAGCGCCGCCCGGACCCAGGACGACCGGCTCGCCGGGCGTCGCCAGCACGACCGCGCCCACGCCGCGGCGGACCGTTTCGGCCGCCTCGACGGCGACCAGGGGGGTGGGCAGGGGCAGGCGCACGGCAGGGTCCTCCAGGGCTTCGGGTCGGGGTCACGACGTAGCGATGCCCCGGTTCCACTGTGGAACCGGGGCGTCGACGATTCTCGCTCCGGCTAGGGTCAGCCAGCGGCTGCCTTGAGGGCTTCGCCCAGGGCGTTGGCCTCGTCCGCCGACATCTCGACGACGAGGCGCCCCCCACCCTCCAGTGGAACGCGCATCACGATGCCACGCCCCTCCTTGGTGACCTCAAGGGGACCGTCGCCGGTCCGGGGCTTCATGGCCGCCATCGCGTGCTCCCTCCGTCAACTTCTTCCCCGTCCGACCAGGGCCGGATACCGACCCATTCTCCCCTATGCGGACTCGGCGGCGAAACCGAACCGATCTTCTCGGGGTGGCGGAGAGTGGTTGACGATCTTGGTCAACGCCCAGTTCAGCGCCAGGATCGCCGTGCCACAACGATTTTCGCCGTGCTTTTTCCGCTGTCACCTGGTTGTGACCAATTCGCGGGCTGTGGCGTGTCGCGGGGTCGCCCTGACAGACTCGGAACCCGTGCGGGCACGTTCGGCGCTCTTCGACGTCTACGGCGGCCACCTGCGGGAGCGGGGTGGCGCCGCGACCATCGCCGCCCTCGTCCGGCTGCTCGAACCGCTGGACTTCGCGGCGCCCGCCGTGCGCACCGCCGTGTCCCGGACCGTGCGGCAGGGCTGGCTGGAGCCGGTCCGCCTGCCGTCGGGCCCCGGCTACGCGATGACACCCCGGGCGGAACGCCGGCTCGACGAGGCCGCCGCCCGCATCTACCGGACCCGGCCGTCCACGTGGGACGGACGCTGGCACGTGGTCGTGCTGGAGGAGCTGCCCGCGCGGGAGGCGCGCGACCGGCTGGCGTCCCCGCTGCAGCTGCTCGGCTACGGCGCGCTGGGCCCGGTGACCTGGATCGCGCCGCGCCCCTCCCCCGAGCTGGCCGACGTGCTGGCGGCGGAGGGTGTGGCGGCGAGCACGTTCCACGGGGAGCACGAGGGCTCGCCGGCCGCGCTGGCGGCGCGGGCGTGGGACCTGGAGACGCTGGGCCGCGACTACGCCCGGTTCGTCGCCGAGTGGGAGCCGGTGGTGTCCGCAGTGGACGGTTCGTCGCCGGCCGGGGCGTTCGCGGCGTCCCAGCGCTTCCTGCACGCGTGGCGGAAGTTCCTGTTCCGCGACCCCGGACTGCCCCGCGACCTGCTGCCGGAGAACTGGCCGGGCACCGCGGCGGCCGAGTTCTTCGACAAGCACACCGCACGGCTCGCGCCCGCGGTGCGCAAGTTCGTGGACGACAGCCTCGACTAGCCCGCATGGAGGTCCCACCCGTGTCCGAACTCCTCGTCGACGACGCCGACGGCGTTCGCACCTTCACCCTGAACCGGCCCGAGTCGTACAACTCGTTCACGGTCGCCCTGAAGGAGCGCCTGCTGGCGGCCGTCCAGGAGACCGCCGCGGACGAGGCGGTCCGAGCGGTGGTCATCACCGGGGCCGGCAAGGCGTTCTGCGCGGGCCAGGACCTGAAGGAGCACATCGCCCTGCTGGAAGCGGGCGACCCGGCCCCGCTGCACACCGTCGAGCAGCACTACAACCCGCTGGTCAAGGCCATCGTGGCGATGCCGAAGCCGGTGATCGCGGCGGTCAACGGCATGGCGGCGGGCGCGGGGGCGTCCCTGGCGTACGCGTCGGACCTGCGGGTGGCGGCGGCGTCGGCGAAGTTCCTGATGGCGTTCGCGAACGTGGGGCTGACGGCGGACTCCGGGGCGTCGTGGACGCTGCCGAGGCTGATCGGGCACGGGCGGGCGATGGAGATGATGCTGCTCGCCCAGCCGGTGGACGCGGCGGAGGCGCTGCGCATCGGCATGGTGAACCAGGTCGTGCCGGACGGCGAGGCCCTGTCCACGGCCCAGGCGCTGGCGCGGAAGCTGGCGGCCGGGCCCACGGTGGCCTACGCCAAGATCAAGGAGGCGATGGCCTTCTCGGGCGAGCTGGCGGCGGCGCTGGAGGTGGAGGCGCGGACCCAGGCGGAGGCCGGGGCGACGGCCGACCACCGGGAGGCGGTGGCGGCCTTCGTGGAGAAGCGGCAGGCCGACTTCAAGGGCCGCTGACGGGGTGGACGCGGGCCCGGCGGCGCGGGCGGGTCAGGCGGCCGTCGCCCGGAAGCAGGTCGCGATGTGGTCGTCGACCATGCCCGTCGCCTGCATCAGCGCGTAGCACGTCGTCGGGCCCAGGAACACGAACCCCCGCCGCTTCAGCTCCTTCGCCATCGCCTTGGACTCCGGGGTCACCGCCGGCACGTCCGCCATGGTCGCCGGGCGCACGTGGTCCTCCGGCGCGAAGGACCACAGCAGCTCGTCCAGCCCGCCGTCCAGGTCCGCCACCAACCGGGCGTTGTGGATGGCCGCGGTGATCTTCGCCCGGTTCCGGACGATGCCCGCGTCCGCCATCAGGCGCTCGAAGTCCTCCTCGCCGTACTCCGCCACCACCGACGGCTCGAAACCCGCGAAGGCCCGGCGGAAGTTCTCGCGCTTGCGCAGGATCGTGATCCACGCCAACCCCGACTGGAAGGACTCCAGGCACATCCGCTCGAACAGGGCCACGTCCCCGTGCAGCTCGACGCCCCACTCGGTGTCGTGGTACTCGATGTAGTCCGGTGTGCTGACGCCCCACGGGCATCGGTTCATCTGCGGTACTCCCGGGCGAACGAAGCGAACCTGTGCAGTGACCAGCGCACGCCCGGCGCGAACGCCAGCGCCAGCGCCCACGGCACGTCCTCCGACCACACGAACTCGCTGCCCGCCCCGCGCTCGACCACCCGGAACTCGGCGGTCCCGCGGACCAGGCGGCCGGTGTGCTCGACGGCGCAGCGGTGGGGCGGCTCCCAGGCCGTGATGCGCATGGTGTCGGTGAAACCGACCCCGCCCACGCCGGTGAACGCGGACAGCGACGAACCCGCGCTCCGGCCGTCACCGCCCACCACGCGGACCCGGGTGAGCAGCATCCACTCGCCCTGCCGCGCCCAGTCGGTCACGGCCGCCCACGTGGTCTCGGCGGGCGCGTCCACCCGGACGCTCAGCTCAAGCCGGGTCACGCTCGTCCTCCCGCTCGGCCTCCCGCTCGGCCTCCAGTTCCGCCACCCGGATGCGCAGCCGGGCGACCTCGGTGGCCAGCCGGTCCACCGCCCAGTCGACCTCGGTCATCTTGTAGCCCCGGAAGACCTGCTGGAACTGCAGGGCCCGGACGTCGTCGGCCGTGATGTCCTCGGCGGGCAGCCGCGTGGGCGACGCGCCGGGCGGCAGCGGCGCCAACTCCTCGCCGCGGCCGAAGACGAGCGAGGCGAGCAGGAACACCACCGCCGCCACGAGGACCATGACGAGGAGGTAGATGAGCGCGCTGGTCACGCGACGATCGTGACACACACCCACGACAGTTCGCCGTGAACGCCGGAGAACCGCCGGCTCACGCCGCGAGCGCCAGGCAGCGGCGGGCCATCGCGCCCAGCCGCACGCACATCGCCAGCGACACCAGCGACCCCGCCACCACCGGCGGCGAGAACAGCAGGACGCCCGGGCTCAGCACCGCCGTGCCGACCAGGATCGCCACGTACCCGGCCACCACGGCGGCCACCCCGCCCGCCGCGCACAGCCCCGCCCACCGGGCCAGCCGCGACGACCCGACCCCGCGCAGCGCCAACCGCCGCCCCACCAGCAACGCGCCCAGCGCCGCCCCGGCGACGACCCACGCGGTCGAGTCGTTGACCGTGGCCAGCAGCACGTACCAGCCGGGCACCGGGGTGTCCTCGCCGAAGTACAGCCCGAACCACTGCGCCCGGTTCAGCTCCCACATCAGGTGGGCCAGCGGCGGCAGCGACAGCAGCGTCCGCAGGGTGCGCGCGCCGTGGGCCAGGGCGAGCAGGCTCTGGTAGTCGCGGGCGATCACCGGCAGCGGGCCGAAGTCCGCGACCGCTCGCGCGCGGGCCTCCCGCTCGGGGAACCCGGCGGCCGACAGCGCCTCGGCCGCGTCCTCCAGGCTGTCGCGCGCCTCGGTGAGCAGGTCCGCCACCGCCCGCCGCGGTCCGCGCAGCCGATGGCCGAGCGCGGTCACGTAGTCGTCGATCACGTCCACGTCAGGCCGCCGAGAAGACCAGGCACCGGCGCGCCAGCACGGCCAGCCGCGCCATGACCGCGTACATCGCCACGGTCGCGAGGGCCACCGGCGGGGACAGCCCCAGCAGCCGCGACACGTCCACGCTCGCCGTGGCGGCGATGACGGTCAGGCTGCCCAGCAGCGGCGCGGCGACCGCGCCCACGGCGACCCCGCCCGCGAGCCGGGCCAGCGTGGTCGTGCCCACCCCGCGCCGGGCCAGCACCCGGCCCGCGACCAGGGCCAGCAGGACCGCGCCCGCCACGACCCACGCCACCGTGTCGTTGGCCCGCGCCACGACCAGGTACCAGCCGGGCAGCGGGACGTCCCCGTCCGGCCACCCGCCCATCCAGAACCGCCGGTTCAGCTCCCACAGCACGTGCACCAGCGGCACCACGACGAGCACCGTCCGCAGGGTGCGCGCGCTGTGCGCCAGCGCCAGCAGGCTCTGGTAGTCGCGGGCGATCACCGGCAGCGGGCCGAAGTCGGCCACCGCCCGGCGCTGCGCCGCCGCCGGGTCCAGGCCGCCGTCGGCGAGGGCCGCGGCGGCGTCGTCCAGGCTGTCGCGGGCTTCCGCGAGCAGGTCCCGCTTGAGCGGACCGGGGCCGCGCAGCCGCCGGTCCAACGCCGTCACGTACTCGTCGATCACGCCTGCTCCGGCCACGGCCCGCCCCCCAGCACTCCCTCGATCGCGGCGGTGAACTCCCGCCACGCCGTCCGCTCGGCCGCCAGCGCCCGCTGACCGGCCTTGGTCAGCCGGTACGTGCGCCGCTGCCGACCCCCCACGGTGCTCCACTCGCTGCTCACCAGGCCGGCCGTCTCCAGCCGGCGCAGCGCCGGGTAGACGGTGCCGGTGGGCAGGTCGAGCGCCCCGCCGCTGCGCACCTGCAACGCCTCGATGATCGCGTAGCCGTGCAGCTGCCTGCCGTCGAGCGTGGCCAGCAACAGCGCGTCGAGGTGGCCGCGCAGCGCGTCGGGCTTCATAGGTAGGCACTCTACGGGTCGCGGACCCGGGGGACATCGGGGACAACCCTGATTCACATGTTGCCTGCCTACATATACCGTCACTACCCATGGACACACTCGGGCTGGCCCGGCTGCAGTTCGCCGTGACCACCTCCTTCCACTTCCTGTTCGTGCTCCTCACGCTCGGGCTGGTCACGCTGGTCGCCGTCATGCAGACGCGGGCCACGCTGTCCGCCAACCCCGTGCACGCGCGGATGACCCGGTTCTGGGGCCGGCTCTACGTCGTCAACTACGCGCTGGGCATCGCGACGGGCATCGTCATGGAGTTCCAGTTCGGCCTGAACTGGTCCGGCCTGTCGCACTACGCGGGCGACGTGTTCGGCGCGCCGCTGGCCGTCGAGACGCTGGTGGCGTTCTTCCTGGAGTCCACGTTCCTCGGCCTGTGGATCTTCGGCTGGGACCGGCTGAACAGGTGGGTGCACCTGGCCCTGATCTGGCTGGTCACCCTCACCGCCTACGCGTCCGCGCTGTGGATCATGACGGCGAACGCGTTCCTCCAGCACCCGGTCGGCCACGAGGAGCGGGACGGCGTCCTGCGCCTGGTCGACTTCTCCGCCCTGCTGGGCAACCCGCTGTTCGGCACGGCCGTCACGCACGTCGTGTTCGCCGCGTTGACCGTCGGCGGCGTGTTCGTGGTGGGCGTGAGCGCGTTCCACTTCATCCGGCGCACGACCGAGGTCGAGTTCTTCCGGCGGTCGCTGCGACTGGGCGTGGTCGTCACCGCCCTGGCGACGCCGGCGGTGGTCGGCGTGGGCTTCGCGCAGTTCCCGATCCTCGGGGAGCACCAGCCGGACAAGGGCGAGGCGGCGGGCGCGGCGGGCGGCGCGGGGCTCGGGTTCATGATCCAGATCGGGTTCCTGCTGCTGCTCGCGAGCTGGGTCACCGTGCCGCTGCTGTTCCGCGACTGGGTCGTGAAGCTGAGGTTCCCGCTGTACCTGATGGTCGTCGGCATCCCGCTGCCGTTCATCGCGGCCATCGGCGGCTGGCTGTACCGCGAGCTGGGCCGCCAGCCCTGGCTGGTCTACGGGCTGCTGCGCACCGAGGACGCGATGTCGCACGCGACCCGGGACGGGATGTTGTTCTCCTTCATCGCTTTCACCGCCGTGTTCGCCGTGCTCGCGGTCGCGGACTGGGTGCTCATCGCCCGCCTGGCCAAGCGCGGCCCGGTCGAGGCGAGCGTCCCGGTCTCCCCGCTGGTCCCGGCTCTGTAAAGGGGGTTTTCGATCGTGGAGGGTGTGTGGGTGGCCCTGCTCGGGCTGCTGACGGCGGGGTACTTCGCGCTGGCCGGCTTCGACTACGGCGTCGGGCTGCTGTACCGGTTCGTCGGCCGCGACGAGCCGGAGCGGGCGCGGGCGCTGCGCGCGATGACGCCGTTCTTCCTGGGCAACGAGGTCTGGCTGGTCGCGGCGGTCGGCGTGCTGTTCGGCGCGTTCCCCCGGCTGGAGGGCGAACTGCTGTCCGAGCACCGGGTCGGGTTCGTGACCGTGCTGGTGGGCCTGGTGCTGTTCACGGCGGCCGTGCAGCTGCGGATCGGGCCGTTGTGGGACGTGTTCGTGGTGGGCGGCGCGCTGGTCGTCGCGGTCGGCTGGGGCGTGCTGCTGGGTGACGTCCTGGGCGGGCCGCCGGTGCTGTGGGCGTTCGGCCTGGTGTCGATGTTCCTGTTGCACGGCGCGGTGTTCCTGGCCTGGCGGCTCGACGACCGGGCGCGGGTGCTCGTGGTGGCGCGGGTGCTGTTCGCGCCGGTGGCCTTGTTCGTGGTGGCGGCGGTGCTGCTGCGCGGTCCGGTGGCGGCCCCCGCGGTCGGCTTGACTGGTGCAATCGTGGTGTCGGCGGCCTTGACCGGGGCGTGGTTCGCGTTGCGGGCGAGGGCTTTCCGGCTGGCGTTCGCGGGCACGGCCGTGGTGTGCGCGGTGCCGGCGCTCGCGGTGTTCGGCGCGCGGGGCGTGGTGACGCCCGGGGTGATGTCGCACGCGCCGACGTTGCAGGCGTTGGGCTGGGTGGCGGCGGTCGTGCTGCCGCTGGTGCTGGTGTTCCAGTGGGCGACGTGGAGACTGTCCCGTGCGGCACGCTGACCGGCGGTACGTCGTCGCGCTGGCCCTGCTGGGGGTCGTGACGGCGGGTCTGGTGCTCGCGCAGGCCGAGGTGTTGGCCACCGTGCTCAGCGGTGGCGGCGGGCTGGGGGCGCTGGTCGCGGTCGTGGCCGCGCGGGGCGTCTTCGTGTGGCTCGGACGCGTTGTGGCGCAACGGGAAGCCGCGTCGGTGAAGGCCGCCCTGCGCAAGCGGGTGCTGCGCCACGGGACGGGATCGACCGGGGCCGTCACCACGTTGGTGGTCAAGGGCCTGGACGCGATCGAGCCGTACCTGGCCGGGTACCTGCCGCAGCTCGTGGTGTCGGTGACCGTGCCGGTGGCGGTGCTGGTCCGGCTGTCGTTCGCCGACTGGACCGCCGCCCTGACGATCGCCCTGACGCTGCCGCTGGTGCCGGTGTTCGCCGCGCTGGTCGGCCTGCACACGCGGGAGCGCACGCGGCGGCAGTGGGAGGGCTTGGCCGAGGTCGGCGGGCACTTCCTGGACGTCGTGCGCGGGTTGGGGACGCTGCGGCTGTTCGGCCGGGCCGCCGCGCAGGCCGGGACCGTGCGGGCGATGGCCGGCGCGCACGCCGCCGCCACCATGCGGACGTTGCGCGTGGCGTTCCTGTCGGCGCTGGTGCTGGAACTGGTGGCGACGCTGTCGGTGGCGCTGGTGGCGGTGCCGGTCGGGCTGCGGCTGCTGCACGGCGGGGTGACCCTGCACGTGGCGCTGCTGGTGCTGCTGCTCGCGCCGGAGGCGTACCTGCCGCTGCGGGCCGCCGGCGCGCAGTTCCACGCGAGCGCCGAGGGGTTGGCCGTGCTGGAGCAAGCGTTTGCGGCCACGCCGCGGGCGGAGGTCGTGGGGCGGCGTCCGCCGGACCTGCGGGTCGCGACCATCGAGTGCGACCGGGTGTCGGTGCGCTACCCGGGCCGCGACGGGCTCGCCCTGGACGGGGTGTCGCTGACGCTGTCGCCCGGCGAGCGGGTCGCGCTGGTCGGGCCGAGCGGGGTGGGCAAGAGCAGCCTGCTCGCGGTGCTGCTGGGCGAGGTCGAGCCGTGCGCGGGCCGGGTGCTGGTGGACGGCGTGGACCTGCGGGAGCTGGACCGGGCCGGGTGGCTGCGGCAACTGGCCTGGGTGCCCCAGCGGCCGACGCTGTTCCCGGGCACGGTCGGGGAGAACATCGCGCTGGGCGCGGAGGGGGCCGACGTGGTGACGGCCGCGCGGGCGGTCGGGTTGGGGGACCTGGTGGCGGCACGGCACCCGCTGTCGGCCGGTGAGCGGCAACGGGTGGCGCTCGCGCGGGCGCTGGTGCGGGACTCGGCGCGCGTGCTGCTGCTGGACGAGCCGACCTCGCGGCTGGACGGCCGGACCGAGGACGCCGTGCTGCGGGTGGCGCGGGGCTTCTCGCGCGGGCGCACGGCCCTGGTCGTCGCGCACCGCCCGGCCCTGCTCGACGAGGTGGACCGGGTGGTGGAGCTGCGATGAGGCTGGTGGTGGCGGTCGTCGTCGGGGTGGCGGCGGAACTCGCCGGGATCGGGCTCATGACGACCGCCGTGTGGCTGGTCGTGCGGGCCGCCGAGCAACCTCCGATGTCCGCGCTGGCGGTGGCGGTGGTGGCCGTGCGGACATTGGCCGTGGCACGCGGCGGCCTGCGCTACGCCGAGCGGTTGGCCGGGCACGAGGCCGTGCTGACGGCCATGGTCGAGGTCCGCGGGCGGGTGTACGAGTCGCTGGTGCGCCGGCCGTTGCGCGGCGGGGACGCGTTGACTCGGCTGGTGTCCGATGTGGACGCTCTCCAGGACGCGGTGTTGCGGTGCCTGCTGCCGGCCTGCGTGGCCGCGCTCGTCGGCGTGACGGCTGTCGCGGTGGTCCCCCAACTGGCTCTCGGTGTGGTCGTGGTCGGGCTGGTCCTCCCCCTGGCGGCCTTCGCCTTGGCGGACCGGCACTCGCGGGCGTTGGCTCCCCTGCGAGCCGAGCTGGCGGAGCGGACCGTGACGCTGCGGGAGGGCGTGGCCGAGCTGAGGGCGTTCGGGGCGCTGGACCGCGAACTCCAGCGGACCGACGCGGTCGTGGACGACCTGGCCGGGCGCGAGCGCCGCGGGACGTTCCCGGCGGCGGCGCTGGCCGGAGTGGCGGTGGCGGCGCAGTTCGGGTTCGCGGTTGTGCTGCTGGTCCGGGGCTCGCCCGCGCACGTAGTGCTCGGGGCGGTCGCCGTGCTGGAAGTGCTGGTGCCGCTGACGAACGCCGCCCAGAAGTGGGCGGAGGTCCGCGGTTCGGTGTCCCGTGTGCGGGAAGTGCTCGCCGCGCGGGCCGAGGACACACCGGCGGAACCGATCATCGACGTCACGCCCTACCACCGCGTCGGCGTCGTGGGTCCGAGTGGCGCGGGCAAGAGCACGCTCTTGCGGGCGGTCGCGGAGAAGCACGGGGCGAAGGGCGTGCTGGACGACGCCCACGTGTTCGAGCGCACGGTCCGGGAGAACGTCCTGTTCGCCAAGCCGGACGCCACCCGGGCCGACCTGGACCGGGTGGCCCGCGTCGCCGACCTGGACGTCGAGTGGGACGCCGACGCGAAGCTGTCCGGCGGCCAACGCCAACGCCTGCTCCTGGCCCGTGCCCTCCTGGCCGACCCGGACGTCCTGCTGCTGGACGAGCCCGTGGAAGGCCTGACCGTCGAGCACGGCGACCGGGTCCTGCGGCAAGTGCTCGACGCCGCCCGCGGCAAGGTCGTCCTCGTGACGCACCGACTGGCCCCGCTGCGGGACTTCGACCACGTCGTGGTCATCGAGGACGGCCGGGTCACCCAACGCGGCACCCACGCCGAACTGGTCGCGACCGAGGGCTACTACCGCGACCGGTGGAGCACCGAGCGCATCGGCGGCCGGTCGGCCATCAGCACGTCCACCGGTTTGGACAGCCACTCGTCGGCGACCGGCACGAACCGGGTCAGCGTGGTCGACGCGACCGGCACGCCCAGCCGGCGCAGCACGGTCCCGACCACCTGACTCGACATCGGCCCCAGCTCGTCCAGCGGCCGGTTGCGGTGCCGGCGGACACCCAGGTTGACCTGGGCGATCCCGTCGGCGCCGTACCGGTCGAAGGCGTCGAGCAGCAACCCGACCTCCACCCCGTACCCGGCGGCGAACGGCACCGACTCCAGGAACTCCCGCGTGCCCGCGTACTCACCGCCCAGCGGCTGCACGACCCCGGCCAACTCCGGCCGCAACGCGTTGAGCAACGGCCGCGCGGCCAGCTCGGTGACCCGCCCGCCGCCGGTGCCGCCCTGCCCCAGCGGACGCCGGTAGAAGCCCTTCACCAGGTGCACGTCCCGGGTCAGCAACGGCCCGAGCAGCGCCGGCACGTACCCGGGGTCGGGGTCCACCAGGTCGGCGTCGAGGAACACCACGAGGTCGCCGGAGGTCGCCGCGAGCGACCGCCACAGCACCTCGCCCTTGCCCGGCCACGGCGGCACGTCCGGCAGCACGTCGGTCCGCCGCACCACCCGCGCCCCGGCCGACGCCGCCACCTCGACCGTCCGGTCGACGGACCCGGAGTCCACGACGACCAGGTCGTCCACCAGCCCGCCAACCAACGGCCGCACGGCGGCGACGACCGCCCCCACGGTGGCTTCCTCGTCCAACGCCGGCAGCACGACGCTGACCGTGCGGGCCCCTTTGCGCCGCACCAGGTCCTCGACACTCCACGGTGGACGCTGCCAGGTGTTGTCGATCACGCCAACGCCCGCAGCACCCTGGCCGGCGGACGCGTCCCGGCGATGCCCGCCACCATCTCCACCACGTGCCGCGTCCGCTTGACCTGGTGGGCGCGGAACACCTTCGCGCCGAGCCAGGCGGCCACGGAGGTCGCGGCCAGCGTCCCGTCCACCCGGTCGGCGACGGAGGCGTCCAGCGTCTCGCCCACGAAGTCCTTGTTCGACAGGGCCATCAGCACCGGCCACCCGGTCCCGACCAGCTCGTCGAGCCGGCGCAGCAGCTCCAGCCCGTGCCAGGTGTTCTTGCCGAAGTCGTGGGTGGGGTCGATCAGCACCCCCTCGCGGGGCACCCCGACCGCCACCATCCGCTCGGCCCGCGCCACGAGTTCGTCGGCGACGGCGGCGACCACGTCCTCGTACCGGACGCGGTGGGGATCGGTGCGCGGCGGCAGCCCGCCGGTGTGCGAGCAGACGATGCCCACGCCGAACTCGGCGGCCACCTCGGCCAGCAGCGGGTCGGCCCCGGCCCAGGTGTCGTTGATCAGGTCGGCCCCTTCCCGGCACACCGCGCGCCCCACCTCGTGCCGCCAGGTGTCGACGCTGATCACCAGGTCGGGGTGCCGCTCGCGGACCGCGGCCACGAACGGCACGACCCGCCGGACCTCCTCGGCGGTGTCGACGTGCTCGCCCTTGGACCCGGCCTTCACCCCGCCGATGTCCACGATGTCGGCCCCGTCGGCCACGGCCCGGTCGACGGCGGCCATCGCGGCGTCGTCGGAGAAGGTCGCCCCCTGGTCGTAGAAGGAATCACGCGTCCGGTTGACGATCGCCATCACCAGCGCGCGGTCCTGGGGCACGTCACGCGATCCGAACCGGAGCATGCCGGCCATCGTGCCACCAGCCGGGACGATCAGCTTTCCGCAGGTCAACCGGGTGAACTGCGTCACACGCCATTGCTACTGGTGAGTACCACCACGTTTACTCGCCGGTAACACCCTGCGTGATCCAGGTCACGGTCAAGGAGGACCACGTGCGCCGGACACTCATCCTGCTGCTCGTCGCGATAACAGGTCTGGTCCTGGCGCCGCCCGCCCAGGCCGCCCCGGGCTTCGCCGTGCGCTACGAGACCATCCCCGGCCAGGGCGGCACGCCGCTCAAGGCGTTCGTGGTCGAACCGACCGGCCGCGGCAGCGGGCCGTTCCCCCTGCTCGTCCTCCCCTCCAGCTGGGGCGTCAACAACATCGAGTACGTCGGCGCCGCCGCCAAGCTCGCCTACGAGTCCGGCTACACCGTGATCAGCTACACCAGCCGCGGGTTCTGGGACTCCGCCGGCGAGATCGACGTCGCCGGCCCCGACACGATCGCGGACGTCAGCCGGGTGATCGACTGGGGTGTGGCGAACGCCGGCGGCGACGCGGCCAAGGTCGGCGTCGGGGGCATCTCCTACGGCGCGGGGCAGTCGCTGCTCGCCGCCGCCGCCGACCCCCGGATCAAGGCCGTCGCCGCGTTGAGCACGTGGACCGACCTGGCCCGGTCGCTCTACCCGAACGAGACCGTGAGCAAGCAGGCCGTCGAGCTGCTGCTCGCGGCGGGCAACCTCACCGGGCGACCCGGTCCCGTCCTGCGCGAGGCGGAGGCCGCCTACCGGGAGAACCGGTTCGAGGACGTCCTGCCCATCTCGCCCCCGCGCTCGCCCGCGTCCAAGGTGTCCGCGATCAAGGCCGCGGTGCTGATCGGCAACGCCTGGAACGACGGCCTCTTCCCGCCCGGCCAGGTCACCGACTTCTTCGCCCAGCTCTCCGGCCCCAAGCGCCTGATGCTGTCCCCGGGCGACCACGCGACCGCCGAGCTGTTCGGCGCGGCCGGGTTGCCCAACGAGATCTGGGCGTCGGTGGGCCGCTGGTTCGACCACCACCTCAAGGGGCTCGACAACGGCATCAACCGCGAGGGCGCGGTCCAGGTCAAGCCGAACAACGGGGGCGCGTGGCGGTCCTACCCGTCGTGGGCGGCGGCCACCGCCAAGACCTCCACGGTCGCCCTGTCCTCGGATTGGAACACCACCGGCTGGCCCACCATCGCCGAGTCCGGCACGGTCATGGTCAGCGGCGCGTTGCAGGGCTTCCTCGACATCCCGACCGGGGTCTCCATCCCGCTGGTCGACCGGCTCGCGTCCGGCGTCTGGCACGGACCGGTGCACTGGGGCGGCACGACGGTCAGCGGCACGCCCCGCGCCCACCTCACCGTCACCACCAGCGCCGAGACGACGTCCCTGTTCGCCTACCTGTACGAGGTCAACGCCCTCGGCCTGGGCGCGCTGGTCACGCACAAGCCGGTGACGCTGCGCGGCGCGGGCACCCGCACGCTGGACCTCGACCTGGAGCCGACGGTCTGGGACGTGGCCCCGGGCAACCGGCTGGTGCTGGTCGTGGACTCCGTGGACGCCCGCTACGGCGGCGAGAGCCGGCTCGGCGGGTCGGTCAGCTTCGGGTCGGACTCCTGGCTGAAGGTCCCGCAATCCTGACAGCAGGTGGCAGGCACTCCTGTCAGCATGGCCCGCATGGAATCGAAGTTCACCATCACCCGCTGGGACGAGACGACCGTCGACGAGACCGCGCCGAAGATCGGCCGCGTCGCCGTGGACAAGCACTACAGCGGACCGATGGAGGGCACCAGCACCGCCGAGCTGACCACGTGCCGGCCCGCTGAGGACCGGGCCGGGTACGTGGGCACCGAGAGGTTCACCGGCGTGCTGGAAGGGCGGACGGGGTCGTTCGTCTTCCAGCACGGCGGGGTCGTCGGGGCCGCCGGCGCGGACCGCTTCGGGCACGTGGTGCCCGGGTCCGGCACCGGCGAGCTGGCGGGCATCACCGGCACCGTGCGGATGGCGCACGAGCTGATCGAACTGGACTACCGCTTTGAGTGACCGGGCGCGCGTCCTCGCCTACCGGGTCGCGGCCCACCAGTTCGACCGCGCCACGACCGACCCGGCCGCGTTGCGGGTCTTCGACCTGGGCGTCCAGGACTCCGAGCGGTCGGCGCTGCCCGCGCTCGCGGCCCGGCTGCCCGAGGTGCCGGACCTGGCGGGGTTCACCCTGACGTGGTCGGTGCGGGGCGCGCCGCACTGGCACCGGCCGAAGGCGCTGCCCGCGCTGGCCGCCGCGCTGTGGCCGTTGAGCGACGCCGACGCCCTGGCCAGGATGAACCGGCCGAAGGTGGACGCGCCGCTGGACGTCTTCCGGTCGGTGGTCGAGGCGCTGAAGTCCGTGGTGGACCGGCCGATGACCAAGGGCGAGGCCTCCACCCGCCTGACGCCCCTGGTCCCACCCGGGGTCACCGGGTGGTGCCGGGGCTGCGGGGCGACCCACGTGCACGACCCGGTCTTCCGCATCGCCGTGCTGCCCGCCGGGCTCCGGTTCGACCCCGCCGCCAAGACGGTGACGTTCGTGGCGATCAAGGGCCGCCGGATTCCCCAGCGCACCAAGGGGTTCGAGGTCTTGGTGCACGACTACCTGGCGTTGCACGGCCCCGCCGGACCGTCCGAGGTCGCGGCCTACTTCGGCGCGCCGGTCAAGGACGTCAAGGCGGTCTGGCCGGACGACCTGGTCGAGGTGGGGCGCGGGGCGTTCCTGCCGGCGGACCGGGTGGCGGCCTTCGAGAACCCGCCCGAGCCCGACGTGGCGCGCCTGTTGCCGCCGCTCGACCCGTACTTGAGCGCGCGGGACCGCGACCTGCTGGTGCCGGACAAAGCGCACCAGAAGGAGGTGTGGCGCATCCTCGGGCGGCCGGGCGCGATCATGCTGGACGGCGAGATCCTGGGGATCTGGCGTGCGAAGACCTCGGGCAAGCGCTTGGACGTCACGCTGTCACCGTTCGCGCCGCTGGACATCGAACGCTTCGAGGAAGAGGCTCAGCGCTTGGCGGTTGCCAGGGGTTTGGAGAGCGCGAGGCTCAAGTAGCGAGGCAGCGTCGGCTTGTCGCGTCGCCTTTCCCGCCGATCACGCTTTCCGATCGGCGGGAAACGCGGCGCGACGAGCCGACTTCCCGGCGGCCTCGCCGCCGCGACGGAGTCGCGGCAATCAGGCACCGCAGGCGTCGAGGGCGGCCGTCACGTCGTCGGTCACCACCAGCGAGTCCAGCGCGAAGCGGGACACGAAACCGCGCGAGTGCAGGTCCGCCAGCCACTCCAGCAGGCCCCGGTAGTGGCCGTCCACGTCCAGCAGCACCACGGGTTTGCCGTGCATGGCGAGCACCCGCGAGGTCCACACCTCGAACAGCTCCTCGCACGTGCCGATCCCGCCGGGCAGCGCCAGGAACGCGTCCCCGTGCGCCTCCATCAGCGCCTTGCGGTCGCGCATGGTGTCCACCAGGAGCAGGTCGTCGGCCTCGCGGTCCGCCCACTCCCGGTCCACCAGCGCCCGCGGGATCACGCCGGTCGTGCGGGCGCCGCCGGCGCGGGCGGCTTCGGCCAGCGCGCCCATCATGGACGTCCGGCCGCCGCCCCAGGTCAGCGACCAGCCGCGCGCGGCGATCTGCCTGCCCACCTCCGCCGCCAGGTCCAGGTAGCTCCGCGGAACCGTCCGCAACGACCCGCAGTAGACGGTGACGGCGGTCAATGCGCCTCGCCCCACGCCTTGTGCGCCTCCTGGACCACGCGGACGGCGTCGTCGATGTCGTCGGTGACGTGCAGCAGCGCCAGGTCCTTCTCGCCGATCTTGCCGCCGCCCAGCACCGAGCGCTCCACCCAGTCGTACAGGCCCTGCCAGTAGTCGCTGCCGAACAGCACCACCGGGAACTTGGTGACCTTCTTGGTCTGCACCAGGGTCAGCGCCTCGAACAGCTCGTCCAGCGTGCCGAACCCGCCGGGCAGGCAGATGAACGCCTGGGAGTACTTGATGAACATGGTCTTGCGGACGAAGAAGTAGCGGAAGTTCACGCCCAGGTCCACCCACGGGTTCAGGCCCTGCTCGAACGGCAGCTCGATGCCCAGCCCGATGGAGAACCCGCCCGCCTCCGAACAGCCCCGGTTGACCGCCTCCATCGCGCCCGGACCGCCACCGGTGATCACCGCGAACCCGGCCTCGGCCAGCGCGCCGCCCAGCTTGCGGCCGATCTCGTACTCCGGGTGGTCGCGGCCGGTGCGGGCGGAGCCGAACACGGTGACCGCGCTGGGCACCTCGGCCAGCGCGCCGAAGCCCTCGACGAACTCGGCCTGGATGCGCAGCACCCGCCACGGGTCGGTGTGCACCCAGTCGCTCGGGCCGCGCGAGTCCAGCAACCGCTGGTCGGTGGTGGTCAGCTCGTCCCGGCGCCCGCGGCGCAGGACGACCGGTCCGCGCTGCTTCTCCTTGGGGTGCTCGTCGACGCCGTTGTGCTCACTCATTGGCGCGAGTGTAGTGCGGGTCTCACCCCCGGCTCAGGAACCGCCACAACACTTCGCGGCACCGCCGGACGTCGTTCACCGGCACGTGTTCCTGCTGGGTGTGGGCGAGCAGCGGGTCGCCGGGGCCGAAGTTGACCGCCGGGATGCCGAGCGCCGCGAAGCGCGCCACGTCGGTCCAGCCGAGCTTGGCGACCGGGGTGCCGCCGGCGGCCCGCACCAGCTCCTGGGCGGCCTCGGTGTCCAGGCCGGGCAGGGCGCCGGCGGACTGGTCGGTGACCACGACCTCGTAGCCCTCGAACACCTCGCGCAGGTGCTGTTCGGCCTGCTCGGGCGTGCGGTCCGGGGCGAACCGGTGGTTGACGGTGAGCACGGCGGCGTCCGGCACGACGTTGCCCGCGACCCCGCCCTCGACCTTCACCGCCTGGAGGCCCTCGCGGTAGACGCAGCCGTCGATGTCCACCCGGCGCGGCTCGTAGGCCTCCAGCCGGCGCAGGGCGTCCCCGATCGCGTGAATCGCGTTGACGCCCATCCAGCCGCGGGCGGTGTGCGCCCGGACGCCCTTGGTGCGCACCTCGATGCGCATGGTGCCCTGGCAGCCGGCCTCGATGATCGCGTTCGACGGCTCGCAGACGATGGCGAGGTCGGCCCTGAGCCACTCGGGCAGCTCCCGCTCGATGCGGTTGAGGCCGTTGCGCACCGCCTCGACCTCTTCGCAGTCGTAGAACACGAAGGTCAGGTCGTGGACGGGGTCGACGATCGTGGCGGCCAGGCTGAGCATGACCGCGTCCCCGCCTTTCATGTCGCACGTCCCGAGGCCGTGCAGGAGGTCGCCGTCCAGCCGCGAGGGCAGGTTGTCGTTCACGGGGACGGTGTCGAGGTGGCCGGCCAGCACGACCCGCTTCGGCCGGCCCAGGTTCGTGCGGGCCAGGACGCAGTTGCCCAGGCGGACGACCTCCAGCGCGGTCTGCGCGCGCAGGGAGCGTTCGACCAGGTCGGCCAGCTCCGCTTCGTCCCCGGACACGCTGGGCACGTCCACCAGCGCGGCGGTCAGCTCGACGGGATCGGCAGCGAGGTTCAAGGTGTCGGCCACGCCTCGGCACGTTACCGCGTGCCGGTCGCCCACTTCGGGTGGCGTTGCCCGGACCGATTACCGTTGACGCCCGTGAGCACCGAGAACCCGACCGGCGCGTACGGCGTCGGACTCGCCACCGTCACCCCTTCCGGCGCTGTGCTGGACACGTGGTTCCCGTCGCCGTCGCTGGGCGCCCCCGCCGTCCCGGGCACGCACCGCCTGTCGGCCACCGAGGTCGCCGAGGCGCTCGGCGAGGCCGCCGCGAAGCAGCTCGGCGTGGACGCCGAACGCGACGTCGAGGTCGTCGGCGTGCGGGTGGGGATCGGTTCGCTGGCCGACGCGCCGGCCGACACCTACGACGTCTACCTGCGCCTGCACCTGCTGTCCACGCGCCTGGTCCAGCCGCACGGCGCGAACCTCGACGGCGTGTTCGGCCTGCTCAACAACGTCGTGTGGACCAACCACGGCCCGTGCGCGGTGGACGGGTTCGAGGAGACCCGCCTGCGGCTGCGCACGCGCGGCCCGGTCACCGTCTACGGCGTCGACAAGTTCCCCCGGATGGTGGACTACGTCGTGCCGACCGGCGTGCGGATCGCCGACGCCGACCGCGTCCGCCTCGGCGCGCACCTCGCGGCGGGCACGACCGTCATGCACGAGGGCTTCGTGAACTTCAACGCGGGCACGCTGGGCGCGTCGATGGTCGAGGGCCGCATCTCGGCGGGCGTCGTCGTGGGCGACGGCTCGGACGTCGGCGGCGGCGCGTCGGTGATGGGCACGCTGTCCGGCGGCGGCAAGGAGGTCATCTCCATCGGCGAGCGGTGCCTGATCGGCGCGAACGGCGGCGTCGGCATCTCGCTGGGCGACGACTGCGTGGTCGAGGCGGGCCTGTACGTCACGGCCGGCACGAAGGTCACCGGCCCGGACGGCACGGTCGTGAAGGGCGCGGCCCTGTCCGGCACGCCGAACCTGCTGTTCATCCGCGACTCGACGACCGGCGTGGTCAAGGTCCTGCCGCGCAAGGGCACCGGCATCGAGCTGAACGCGGCCCTGCACTCGAACGAGTGACCCTCCGGGGGCCGCGACGCCTTCGCCCGCGGCCCCCGGAGGTCAGCCCCGCTCTTCGCCCGCGGTCAGCTCTCGGCCGGCCGGGACCTCTTCGACCCCGGCCGCGTGCCGCTGGGCCAACGCCTGGTAGATGGCGGCGTTGTGGTCCACCCACATCTTCGGCGCGCCCTCCAGCGGCACCTGCCGCTTGGCCGGCACGCCCATCGCCACCACCTCGGGCGGCACGACGCTGCCCGGCCCGACCATCGCCCCGGCGGCGATCAACGCCCGCTCCCCGATGACCGCGCCGTCCTGCACGGTGGCCCCGTTGCCGATCAACGCGCCCGCGCCGACCGTGCAGTCGTGCACGACGCACAGGTGCCCGATGGTCGCGCCCTTGCCGATCTCGACGCCCTGCTGGACGTGGATGACGGTGTTGTCCTGCACGTTCGCGCCCTCGCGGATGACCACCGGGCCGAAGTCGGCGCGGATGACGACGCCGTACCAGACGGACGCGCCCGCCTCGACGGTCACGTCCCCGATCAGGGTGGCGGTCGGCGCGATCCACGCGCTCGGGTGCACGACGGGCGTCTTGCCTTCAAACGAGTAGATCGGCATACCCAACAGTAATCTCCGCCGGGCACGCCGACCTCAGCCCGCCGGTCGGCCCGCCGGCCGCCCAACCCGCCGGCCGCCCAGCCCACCGGCCGCTCAACCCGCCAGGCGCTCAACCCGCCAGGCGCTCAGCCCGCGAGGCGCTCGGCCGCCCGCGCGACCCGTTCGTCGGTGGCCGTCAGGGCGATCCGCACGTGCCGGTCGCCGGTCGGGCCGTAGAACGTGCCCGGTGCGGCCAGGATGCCGCGTTCGGCGAGCCAGCCCACGGTGTCCCACGCGTCCTCGTCGCGCGTGGACCACAGGTACAGGCCCGCCTCGGAGTGGTCGACGGAGAAGCCCGCCGACTTCAGCGCGGGCAGCAGGACCTCGCGGCGGGCGCGGTAGCGCTCCCGCTGCGCGGCCACGTGCGCGTCGTCGTCCAGCGCCGCCGTCATGGCCGCCTGCACCGGCCGGGGCACGATCATCCCCGCGTGCTTGCGGACCTCCAGCAGCGCCGCGACCAGCGCCGGGTCGCCGGTCACGAACCCCGCCCGGTAGCCCGCGAGGCTCGACGTCTTGGACAGCGAGTGCACCGCGAGCAGCCCGTCCAGCGCGCCGCCGTTGACCTCGGGCCGCAGCGCGGAGACCGGTTCGGCCTCCCACGGCAGCGCCAGGTAGCACTCGTCCGAGGCGACCACCGCGCCGACGTCCCGGGCGTCCCGGACCGCTCGCGCGAGCGTCGCGGCGTCCTGGACGCGGCCGGTCGGGTTGGACGGCGAGTTCAGCCACACCAGGCGGGTGCCCTCGGGCGGCGGTTCGCCGTCGGCCAGGCGGACCGGCGTCGCGCCCGCGAGCTTCGCGCCCACCTCGTAGGTCGGGTACGCCAGGGCCGGGATGGCCACGACGTCACCCGGCCCGAGGCCGAGCAGCGTCGGCAGCCACGCCACCAGCTCCTTCGAGCCGATGGTGGGCAGCACGTCCCGCGGGTCCAGCCCGGTCACGCCGTGCCGGCGCGCGAGCGCGCCGACGACCGACCCGCGCAGCTCCGGCGTGCCGTGCGTGGTCGGGTAACCGGGCTGGTCGGCGACGCTCGCCAGGGCCCGTCGGATCAGGTCCGGGACCTCGTCCACGGGGGTCCCGATGGACAGGTCGACCACGCCGCCGGGGTGCGCGCGCGCCTTGGCGGCGTGGTCGGCCAGGGAGTCCCAGGGGAAGTCCGGGAGCCGCTTCGTCACTCGTGCGACGCCTGCGGCGGGAGAGCCTTCACGAACGCGGGGTCGGCGCTGACCTTGCCCACCTTCGAGGCGCCGCCCGGGGAGCCGAGCTCGTCGAAGAAGTCCACGTTCGCCTTGGTGTACTCCTTCCACTCGTCCGGGACGTCGTCCTCGTAGTAGATGGCCTCAACCGGGCACACCGGCTCGCAAGCACCACAGTCGACGCACTCATCCGGGTGGATGTAGAGCATCCGGTCGCCTTCGTAGATGCAGTCGACGGGGCACTCTTCGATGCACGCCTTGTCGAGCACGTCCACGCACGGCTGGGCGATCACATAGGTCACTGCGCTCTCCTGCTCTTGTTCTGGTCCACACCGCGCAAGCCGGAGAGTACGCGGCGGATCCGATTGTCCAACGCTCAGGCTTGCCTTATCGACACCGTGCTTCAGCTCACAGAACACCGTTTACCAGCAGAAGGGACGATGCGTGCATGGATTCGGTCACCGAGTTGGAGCAGCGGTGCGCGGACGCGTGGCCGGCGCTCGTCGACGAACCCCTGGGCCAGTGGCGACTGCGCGCGGCCGACGGCTTCACCGGGCGGGCCAACAGCGCCCTGACCACGGGCGACCCCGGCGTGCCGGTGTCGGCGGCGCTCGACCGGGTGATCACCTTCGCGGCGGCGCACGCGATCAAGCCGGCGGCCCACGTGGTGGTGGGTTCTCCTTCGGAGTCGGCCGTGGCGGGGGCGGGCTGGCGGGTCGATCATGATCACCCGGGTGGCGCATCGTCGTACGTGCTGACGGGCGCGCTGAGCGAGTTCGCCTGTCCGAAGTCCGAAGGAGTGGCCGTCCTCCCCTTGCCTTCTCCCGAATGGTGGAACCTGACCGCGCAGGACAACCCGACGGCGGCCCAGCGGCATGTACTGGGTAGCGGGGACGTGGTCGGGTTCGGCGAGGTTCGGCGGGAGGGGGTGGTGGTCGCGGCGGTGCGCGGGGCGGTGGTGGGCGACCTGCTGCACATCGCGCGGCTGGCGGTGGTGGAGTCGGCCCGGCGGACGGGTGCGGCGCGGGCGTTGATGGGCGCGCTGGCGGCTTGGGGGCTGGAGCGCGGGGCGACGCGGTGTGCGCTGCAGGTGGCGGAGCACAACGAGCCGGCGTTGCGGCTGTACGCGTCGTTGGGCTGCGCCGAGCACCACCAGTACCGGTACTGGGTGCCGGCGTAGACCGGCCCGCCCAGCGATGCCCGGCGGGCGAAGCTCGGCCAGCGATGCCCGCCGGACGATGCTCGGCCAGCGATGCCCGCCACCGCGCGCCTCGCCGCCTGCCGCACCGCCCGCCGCTGCCCAGGCACCGGTCCCGCCAGCCCGCGCCCGCCGGCCGCACGACAACCCAACCCGCTGCCCGCCCGCCAGCCGCCCGCCAGCCGCCCGCCCGCCAGCCGCCCGCCCGCTAGCCGCCCGCCGTGGCGAACCACTCGTAGGCGGCCCGCCGCACCCGCTTCAAGGCCGAACGCTCGCCGAAGTAGTCGCCCACCACCCCGACCACCGGCAGCATCCCCAGCGCCTGGTGGTAGAACCGCCCCTGCGGTCGCTTGTCCAGCTCGTCCTCCAGGGCCCACAGCACCTTGGCGAGCTTCCACACCGTCCGCCCGATCCCCCGCAGCCCGGCCTGCTGCCCCAGCTCCGACGTCAGCTCCGCCGTCTCCCGGTCCTCCGCCGACGCGTCCACCACCCGCCCGTCGACCGTCCGCTGGAACAACACGAACGCCAGCAGCCGCACCCGGTCCTCGACCGACCCGAACCCGTGCTCACCCGCCAGCGCCGACAGCACCAAGCCCTGCCCCGCCGCGCCCAGCGCCGACTGGATCGGCAACCGGTCCGCCAGCGCGCCGCCCACCCCGGGCAACGCCGCCAACAACGACACCAGCCGCCCCACCCGGTTCAGCCACCACGCGTCCCGCTCGGCGACCCCCATCGCCACCCACGCCGCCGTCCCGGGCACCTTCACCTGCGCCAGCCGGTCCCACAACCGGTCCACCGCCCGGCGGTCCGTGTCGCGTTCCAACGACCGGTCGCGCAGGGCCGACAGCTGGGCCGTGCGCAGGGTGTCCAGCAACGGCCCGGTGGCGCGGACGAACGGGCGCAGGGCCCGCACCACGTCCCGGTCACTGATCGCCGGCACGGGCCTGCCTCCCCATGAACGCCCCGACCGCCACCGCGCTGGGCAGCATCCCGCCCGCGAACAGCAGCAGCGTCCGCCAGTCGTTCACCAGCACCACGTCCCCGCCCGGCCCGAACACGCCGAGCACCAGCAGCGTCCCCAGCCACACCAGCAGCGGCGCGGCGGCGGCCAGCGGGCGGCGCGCGTAGGACGCCGCCCCCATCACCAACAGCGGGGTCGTGATGATCGCGACGACGACCGCGACCGGGAACGGGTAGTCGGCGACCTTGGGCAGCAGCGTCCCGTCCAGGCGCAGCGGCAGGAACAACAGCTCCAGCACCGCCAGCACGAACGCCTGGACGACGAACGCCGCGATCGCCAACCGGTCCCTCAATCCAGGCCTCCGAACAGGTCCGCCTCCGCACCGGAAGCGGAGCCGCGCGCCAGCACGTAGTACTCAGCCTGCACCACGGGCTGCGCGATGCCGTTGGACAGCGCGTACGCCGACCCGTCGGGCAGCACGCCGACCTGCGTGGAGTGTGCGCGCAACGCCCGCATCTTCGCCACCAGGTGGTCCGAGACGTCGACGACCGTCGTGATGGCCGCGTCGTCCACCACCGGCAGCTCGCCGTCCGACGGCAGCCGCCACGGCAGGTCCGGCAGCTCCGCGAGCGCCCGCACGCCCGCCGCGGTCGCGTCGCGCGAGGTCACCGCGTAGAACACGCGTTCGACCTCGGAGGACTCGCTCGTCGCGGCCATGGTGATGTCGTGCGCGCGGATGTGGTCGGGGTGGCCGTAGCCACCGTTCTCGTCGTAGGTCACGACGACCTGCGGCTTGACCGACGCGATGATCGAGGCCAGTTCGGCGGCCTGCTCGTCCACCGACCCCCGGATGAACGCACGGGGGTGGTCGTTGGCGGCGACGCCCGCCATGCCGGAGTCGCGCCAGCGGCCGATGCCGCCCAGGAACCGGTGGTCGGTCACGCCGAGCGCGGCGCACGCGGATCTCAGTTCGGCGACCCGGTAGCCGCCGAGCTGGTCGGCCGCGTCGGCGGCCAGTTCGCGCAGTGCGGGCGGGATGATCTCGCCCTCCTCGCCGAGGGTGCAGGTGACCACGGTGACGTGCACGCCGCTCGCCGCGTAGCGGGCGATGGTGCCGCCCGTCCACAGGCTCTCGTCGTCAGGGTGTGCGTGTACCAGCAGCAACCGTGGTGGAGCAGTCAGCGTCACCGGATCAGCGTAGAGACAGCGTCGGGGCCGCCGGAAATCCGGCTGCGGGCGTGGCGCGTGGCCCGGTGGTGTCGGTGGAGACCCCCGGTCCGGGCGTTAGGGTTCGGCCGTGCGCTTCGTGCTTGCCTC
>NZ_JBEZBW010000044.1:0-64283 GCF_040647305.1 Saccharothrix sp. NPDC042600
CGGCGTGCGCGTTGGGCCGGCGGCGTGGGCGGCTTGCCGGCGGCGTGCGCGTTGGGCCGGCGGCGTGCGCGGCTTGCCGGCGGCGGTGTGTGGTGTGGCGGCGGGTGGCTGTGTGCGAGGTGGCTGTGTGCGGGGTGGGGTCAGGAGACCGTGAAGGTTTGCGCGATCGGGTTGAACAGCGTGTCGCGGCCGGTCTCCTCCTGCTCCGTCGGGAACACGACCTCCACCACCCACAGGTCCGTCCCCCGGGGCAGCACGCGCGAGTACCGCGAACGCCGCAGCGGCTCCTCCCGCCCGTCCGGCACGATCGCCCGCTCCACCGTCCGGTAGCTGAACTGCACCGCCTCCTCCGGCCCCCCGACCGGCAACGGCGGCGCCTGTTCCACCACCTCGCCGAAGTACGTGTCCTCCGCCCACCGCGATCGCACCAGCTGCAGGTAGTCCGTGATCTTCCGCTTCGGGTAGAAGTCCGCGAACCGCTGCACCGTCACCTCGTACACCCCGGTCGGCGCGACCAGGTGCACGACCGTGCTCGGCACCAGCCCCTTGTTCGTGCGCTGCTCCAGGAAGCTCGTCCAGTCCGCCCCGACGTCGATGGTGAACTCCGCCCCCTGCTCGCCCTTCGCCGTCGCCGCCGACGCCGTGGTGGGCCGCAGCGACACCGTCGAGGAGATCGCCGGCAGGGACGGCCCCGGCACGTCCGGCGGCGGCAGCAGGGTCGCGCCGGCCAGGGTGCGCGTGATCGCGAACCCCGCGCTGCCGCCGATCAGGAACAACACCACCGCGAACACCCCCACCACCCAGAACGGCGTCCGCCGCGCGGGCAGGGTGTGCGTGAACGGCAGCGGACCGGGGTCGGCGGCCAGCGGGGTGTCGCCCGGCACGGGCGTCTTGACCAGCGGCGGGCGGACGATCTCCACCACCGGGCGGGTCTCCTCGGACGCCGGGAACACGTCGGTGCCCGGGTCCGGCAACAGGTGCCGCACGAAGCGGCGCACCTCGGACAACGGCATGCGCTCGGCCGGGTCCTTCGTCATCAGCCCCGCCACGACCGGCGCGAGTTCCCCGCACACCTCCGCCGACGGCACCTCGCCGTGCACGACCTGGTTGATGGTCTGCAGCACGTTCGCGCCCTCGTACGGCTGCTGCCCGGTCATCGCCGCGAACAGCGAAGCGCCCAACGACCACTGGTCCGCCGCCGGCGACACCGCGCCACCCGCCGCCACCTCCGGCGCGATGAACGCGGGCGTCCCCAGCGTGATGCCCCGGCTGGTCAGGGTGGCTTCGGCGACGTTGCGCGCGATGCCGAAGTCGGTCAGCTTCACCCGGCCGTCGTCGGCGACGAGCACGTTGCCCGGCTTCACGTCCCGGTGCGTGATCCCGGCCCGGTGCGCGGCCTCCAGGGCGGCCGCCACGGCGTCCGCGACGACCGCGCCCTGCACGGCGGACAGCGGACCGCGCCGCCGCACCACGTCCGCGAGCGACTCCGACGGCACCAGTTCCATCACCACGTACGGGTCGCCGTCGACCTGCTGCACGTCGTAGAGCGTCACCACGTTCGGGTGAGCCAGCTGCGCGACCGAGCGCGCCTCCCGCAGGGTGCGTTCGCGCAACAGCTCCGCCTCGGTGTCCGGGGTGCCCGGCGGCACCAGGACCTCCTTCACGGCGACGTCCCGGCGCAGCACCTCGTCGTGCGCGGCCCACACGGTGCCCATGGAGCCGCGGCCCAGGACGTGGTGCAGGCGGTAGCGGCCGGCGATCAGGCGCTCGGTTTCCACCAGGCCATTGTTCACCGCTCAAGGCGCGTACAAGGACACACTGGTAGACACGACTGCATCGTTCACGGCGGTGAACCTCACATAGCCGCCGCACTACTGCTGAGTAACACTGCGGAGCATGATGGAGCCGACTGGCGAACTGGCGCTGGCCGCCGAATTCCCTGCGCCCGACCGGGAGCAGTGGCTGGAACTGGTCCAGGGCGTGCTCCGCAAGTCGGGCGCGGCCTTCGACTCCCTGGTGACCACCACCTACGACGGCATCCGCCTCCAACCCCTCTACACCGCCGACGACACCGCGCCGCCCGCCGGCTTCCCCGGCCTGGCCCCGTTCACCCGGGGCGGCAAGCCGCAGGGCGCGGTCGAGGGCTGGGACGTCCGGCAGCTGCACCGGGTCGCCGACCGCAACGCGGTCGTGGCCGACCTGGAGAACGGCGTCACGTCCCTCTGGCTGAAGACGCCCAAGGACGAGCTGGACGACGTCCTCGCCGAGGTCTACCTCGACCTCGCCCCGGTCGTCGTGGACGCGGGCGCGGACTTCCGCGCCACCGGCCTGGAGATGCTGCGGATCTGGGACCAGCGCCCGGTGCTGGCGAGCCAGGTCCGGGGCAACGTCGGCGCGGACCCGATCGGCGTCCAGGCCCGCACCGGTGAGCCCGCCGACCTGGAAGCCCTCCGAGACCTGGTCGAGAAGGCCAAAAACTTCCCCGACCTGCGCGTGGTCGTGGTCGACGGCCTGCCCTTCCACGAGGCCGGCGGCTCGGACGCGCAGGAACTCGGCGCCTCGCTCGCGGCGGGCGTGGCCTACCTGCGGGCGCTGACCGACCTGGGCCTCACGCCGCAGAACGCGGTGCGGCTGCTGGAGTTCCGGTACGCGGCGACCGCCGACCAGTTCCTCACCATCGCGAAGTTCCGGGCCGCGCGCCGGCTGTGGGCGCGGGTCACGGAGGTCGCCGGCGCGCCGGCCCCGCAGGTCCAGCACGCGGTCACCTCGCCCGCGATGATGACCCGCCGCGACCCGTGGGTGAACATGCTGCGCACCACGGTCGCCGCGTTCGGCGCGGGCGTGGGCGGCGCGGACTCGGTGACCGTGCTGCCGTTCGACCACGCGATCGGCCTGCCCGACGACTTCGCCCGCCGCATCGCCCGCAACACCCAGTCGCTGCTGCTGGAGGAGTCGCGGGTGGCGGGCGTGATCGACCCGGCCGGCGGCTCCTGGTACGTGGAGAAGCTGACCGACGACCTGGCGCACGCGGCCTGGGCGTGGTTCCGCGAGATCGAGGCCGCGGGCGGGCTCCCGACCGCGTTCCCGCTGGTCACCGACAAGATCGCCGAGACCTGGGCGAAGCGGTCCGAGAACCTCGCCGACCGCACCGACGCCATCACCGGCGTCAGCGAGTTCCCGAACCTCACCGAACAGCCCGTCCAGCGCGAGAAGGCCCCCGAGGAGCCGTCCGGCGGTCTCCCGCGCATCCGGTACGCGCAGGCCTACGAGGCGCTGCGGGACGCCGCCGACGCCGCGCCGGAACGGCCGAAGGTCTTCCTGGCCACGCTGGGCCCGGTCGCCGCGCACACCGCGCGCGCCACGTTCGCCGCGAACCTGTTCCAGGCGGGTGGCATCGAGACCCCGGCGGCGGGCGCGACCAGGACCGTCGAGGACGTGGTGAACGCTTTCAAGGCGAGCGGGGCCCGGATCGCCTGCCTGGCGGGCAGCGAGACCAGCTACGCCGAACTGGCCGCCCCGGTCGCGGACGCCCTGCGCGCGGCGGGCGCCGAGCGGGTGCTCCTGGCGGGCAAGAAGTCCGACGCGCGAATCGACGAGTACGTCTACACCGGTTGTCCGGCGCTGCGGGTGCTGGAGCACACCTTCGAGTTCCTCGGAGTACAGCGATGATCCCGAACTTCGCCGACGTCGAGCTGGGCGAGCCCACCGCGGCCACCGCCGAGCAGTGGCAGGAGGCGCTGCACCAGACCACCGGCAAGGGCCCGGACGCCCTGGTGTGGGAGACGCCGGAGGGCATCGGCGTCAAACCCGTCTACACCGCGGCCGACACCGAGGGCCTGGACTTCCTGCGGACCTACCCGGGCATCGCGCCGTTCCTGCGCGGCCCGTACCCGACGATGTACGTCAACCAGCCGTGGACGATCCGCCAGTACGCGGGCTTCTCCACGGCCGAGGAGTCCAACGCCTTCTACCGCCGCAACCTCGCGGCCGGGCAGAAGGGCCTGTCGGTGGCGTTCGACCTGGCCACCCACCGCGGCTACGACTCCGACCACCCGCGCGTGGCCGGTGACGTCGGCATGGCGGGCGTGGCGATCGACTCGATCTACGACATGCGCCAGCTGTTCGACGGCATCCCGCTGGACAAGATGTCGGTGTCCATGACGATGAACGGCGCGGTGCTGCCCGTGCTCGCGCTCTACGTCGTGGCGGCGGAGGAGCAGGGGGTGGCGCCGGACCAGCTCGCGGGGACGATCCAGAACGACATCCTCAAGGAGTTCATGGTCCGCAACACCTACATCTACCCGCCGCGGCCGTCGATGCGGATCATCTCGGACATCTTCTCGTTCACCTCGCGGAAGATGCCGAAGTTCAACTCCATCTCGATCTCCGGCTACCACATGCAGGAGGCCGGCGCGACGGCCGACCTGGAGCTGGCCTACACGCTCGCGGACGGCGTGGAGTACCTGCGGGCGGGCCGGGACGCGGGCCTGGACATCGACGCGTTCGCCCCGCGCCTGTCGTTCTTCTGGGCCATCGGCATGAACTTCTTCATGGAAGTGGCCAAGATGAGGGCCGCTCGCCTGTTGTGGGCGAAGCTGGTCAAGGGGTTCGACCCGAAGTCGCCGAAGTCGCTGAGCCTGCGCACGCACTGCCAGACCTCCGGCTGGTCGCTGACCGCGCAGGACGTGTTCAACAACGTGGCCCGCACGTGCGTGGAGGCGATGGCCGCCACCCAGGGCCACACCCAGTCCCTGCACACCAACGCGCTGGACGAGGCGCTGGCGCTGCCCACGGACTTCTCCGCGCGCATCGCCCGCAACACCCAGTTGCTGCTCCAGCAGGAGTCCGGCACCACCCGCGTGATCGACCCGTGGGGCGGCAGCGCGTTCGTCGAGCGCCTGACCCACGACCTCGCGCACCGCGCGTGGGCGCACATCACCGAGGTCGAGGCCGCCGGCGGCATGGCGCAGGCGATCGACGCGGGCATCCCGAAGCTGCGCATCGAGGAGGCCGCGGCCCGCACCCAGGCGCGCATCGACTCCGGCCGCCAGCCGGTGATCGGCGTGAACAAGTACCAGGTGGAGTTCGACGAGCAGATCGAGGTGCTCAAGGTCGACAACGCCGGTGTGCGCGCCCAGCAGCTCGCGAAGCTCCAGCGCCTGCGGGAGGAGCGCGACCAGTCCGCTGTGGACAGTGCGCTCAACGCGCTCACCAACGCGGCGGGCGCGGACGGCAACCTCCTGGAGCTGGCCATCGACGCGGCCCGCGCCAAGGCCACCGTCGGCGAGATCTCCGAGGCCCTGGGCAAGGTGTGGGGCCGGCACTCGGCGCAGATCCGCACCATCACCGGCGTCTACCGCGAGGAGGTCGGTTCGGTGTCCAACGTCGACGCCACCCGGCGGGTGGTCGAGGAGTTCGCGGAGGCGGAGGGCCGCCGCCCGCGCATCCTGGTCGCCAAGATGGGCCAGGACGGCCACGACCGCGGCCAGAAGGTCATCGCGACCGCGTTCGCCGACCTCGGCTTCGACGTCGACGTCGGCCCGCTGTTCCAGACGCCGGACGAGGTCGCCCGCCAGGCCGTCGAGGCGGACGTCCACATCGTCGGCGTGTCCTCGCTGGCCGCCGGGCACCTCACGCTGGTGCCCGCGCTGCGCTCGGCGCTGGCCGAGCTGGGCCGCGAGGACATCATGATCGTGGTCGGCGGCGTCATCCCGCCGCAGGACTTCGACGACCTGCGCGCGGCGGGCGCGGCGGCGATCTTCCCGCCCGGCACGGTCATCGCCGACGCGGCAGGTGACCTGCTGAAGAAGCTGTCGGCGCAGCTCGGGCATGCCTAGGCCGCTCGACGTCGGCGAGTACGCCAAGGGCGTGCTCGCCGGCGACCGCGGCACGCTGGCCCGCGCCATCACGCTGGTCGAGTCCACCCGCGCAGACCACCGCCGGCTCGCGCAGGAACTGCTGGTGGAGCTGCTGCCGGCCTCCGGCGGCGCGCACCGGATCGGCATCACCGGCGTGCCGGGGGTGGGCAAGTCGACGTTCATCGACGCGTTCGGGTCGATGCTGACCGAGCGGGGCCACCGGGTCGCGGTGCTGGCCGTGGACCCGTCGTCCACCCGCACCGGCGGCTCGATCCTGGGCGACAAGACCCGCATGGCGCGGCTGGCCGTGGACCCGGCGGCGTTCATCCGGCCGTCCCCGACCTCCGGGACGCTGGGCGGCGTGGCCAAGGCGACCCGCGAGACGATCGTGCTGGTCGAGGCGGCCGGGTTCGACGTGGTGCTGGTGGAGACCGTCGGCGTCGGGCAGTCCGAGGTGGCCGTGGCCAACATGACCGACTGCTCGCTGTTCCTGACCCTCGCGCGCACCGGCGACCAGCTCCAGGGCATCAAGAAGGGCGTGCTGGAGCTGGCCGACGTGATCGCGGTGAACAAGGCGGACGGGCCGTTCGAGCAGGACGCGCGCAAGGCGGCCCGGGAGCTGGCGGGCGCGCTGCGGTTGCTGCGCGCGCCGGACGCCGTGTGGAACCCGCCCGTGCTGACGTGCAGCGGGCTCACCGGGGCCGGGCTGGACACCGTCTGGCAGCAGGTCGTGCAGCACCAGACCGCGCTGCGGGACGCCGGAGAGCTGGCCGAGCGGCGGCGGCGTCAGCAGGTCGAGTGGACGTGGGCGATGGTCAACGACCAGCTGTTGACCGGCCTGCGCACGAATCCGGCGGTGAAAGCGCTGGTCCCGGAGCTGGAGCGGCAGGTGCGCGACGGTGAGCTGACCGCCACGCTGGCCGCCGAACGCATCCTCGCCGCCTTCACCGCCCGTGAAGACCACACCGGTTTGGACGACCGCTGACCGAGGTAACCATCGGCTAGTCTTGGTGACCATGTGGCGATCTGTGCTCGCGGTGTGCCTCGTCGTGCTGGCCGGAGCCTTCACCGTGACGGGAGTGGCGAACGCCACAGACCACGTGCACGTCGCCGCCGTCCAGCCGACCGACACGGTCTCACCTGGGCCGGACATCAACGCGCCGCAGCAACCCGACACCGGCGTGAACCCCGAGACGCGCAGGAAGTTGTGGATCGGTGGTATCGCGCTGGTGCTGTTCGCCCTCGTTTACTGGCGTAACAAGAAGCGGTGGGACAAGTGGCGGAAGGCCAAGAAGGGCTGACCGCTCGTCGTCCTCCGCGCAACGGCGCGGGACCCGACCGCACGGAGGTCGGGTCGCGGTCCGGTCGCAGGCGGCTGGGGTGCGGCTGTATCCCAATAGTTGGGACACGCCGGTCGTTATATGGTCTCCTGCTGTAGGAGCGCCTGCGCGGACTTGATCGGTCTGACCGAATCCCGCGCACCGCTTGGCGCAGCCGCGCGACCGGCCGGCGTTGATCGACGTCGTCGGCCCACGGCCTGCCGACACGTGATGCAGGATGGACGCAAATGGGTACCGACTTCGAGGTGAGAACGCGCTCGGCCGTCGAGCGGTACTCGAATGCGCTGGTAGGGCTCTCGCGCAGCATCCACGCCGAACCCGAGCCGGCCTTCGCCGAGCACCGCAGCGCCGCCAAGGTGGCCGACCTGCTCGCCGCCGAGGGCTTCGAGGTCGAGCGCGGCGTGGCCGACCTGGACACCGCGTTCACGGCCTCGTTCGGCTCCGGCGACCTCGTGCTCGGTCTGTGCGCGGAGTACGACGCGCTGCCCGAGGTCGGACATGCTTGCGGGCACAACGTCATCGCCGCCGCGTCCGCCGGGGCCGCCCTGGCGCTGCGGGACGTGGCCGACGAGCTGGGCCTGACGGTCCGGGTGATCGGCACGCCCGCCGAGGAGGTCGGCGGCGGCAAGGTGCTCATGCTGGAGCGCGGGGTGTTCGACGACGTCTCGCTGTCGATGATGGTCCACCCCGCTCCGTACGAGGCCATCGCCGCCCGCTCGCTGGCCATCACCGACGTCGAGGTCCACTACAGCGGCCGTCCCTCGCACGCCGCCGCCGCGCCCCACCTGGGCGTGAACGCCGCCGACGCCATCACCGTCGCCCAGGTCGCCATCGGGCTCGCCCGCCAGCACCTGGAGCCCGGCCAGATGGTCAGCGGCATCGTCACGCGCGGCGGCACGGTCCCCAACGTCGTCCCCGACCGCACGTCGGCCATGTTCGACCTGCGGGCGGAGGACATGGAGTCCCTGCACCGCCTGGAGCAGCGCATCAACCGCTGCTTCGAGGCCGGCGCCCTGGCCACCGGGTGCACGCACGAGGTCGTCAAGGTCTCGCCCGTGTACGCCGAACTCACCCCGGACCCCTGGCTGGCCGACGCCTACCGGCGCGCGGTCACCGCACTCGGCCGCACGCCGCTCAGCGCGGAGGAAGAACGCGGCCACAAGATCGGCAGCACCGACATGGGCAACATCACCCGCGCGCTGCCGGCCATCCACCCGACCATCGCCATCGACTGCGGAGACGCGGTGAACCACCAAATCGAGTTCGCGACCGCCTGTGCCTCGGCTTCGGCCGACCGAGCCGTGCTCGACGGGGCACTCGCCCTGGCCTGGACAACGATCGCCGCGGCGTCCGACGACGCGCAGCGGGCCCGGCTGCTGGGCGGTGCGGCATGACGGTTCTCGACTCGCGCCTGCCGCCGGGTGAGGAGGGCTCCGAGGTGCTGTTGACGGAACGCGGGGTCAGCATTGCCCCTGTGGAAGATCCGGGAGCGGGGCGCGGCCCCTCGTGGCTGGACGACTGGCTCACCGCCAACGCGTCCGAGGTGGTGGCCTGGCGCCGCCACATCCACGCGCACCCGGAGCTGTCCCGCAAGGAGTTCGCGACCACCGAGCTGATCTCGGACGTCCTGCGCTCGGCGGGCCTCAAGCCCCGCGTCCTGCCCGGCGGCACCGGCCTGGTCTGCGACGTCGGCAACGGCCCGCGCTGCGTGGCCCTGCGCGCCGACATCGACGCGCTGCCGGTCACCGAGAACACCGGCGCGCCCTACGCGTCCACTGTGGACGGTGTGGCGCACGCGTGCGGTCACGACGCCCACACGACGATCCTGCTGGGTGCGGCCCTGGCGCTGGCCTCGGCCACCGAGCTGCCCGGACGGGTGCGCCTGGTGTTCCAGCCGGCGGAGGAGGTCATGCCCGGCGGGGCGCTGGACGTGCTGGCCGCCGGCGGCCTGGACGGCGTGGAGCGCATCTTCGGCCTGCACTGCGACCCGAGGCTCCCGGTGGGCCGCATCGGCACCCGCATCGGCGCCATCACCTCCGCCAGCGACCTGCTGGAACTCCGCCTGACGTCCCCCGGCGGGCACACGTCCCGTCCGCACCTGACGGCGGACCTGGTCCACGCGCTGGGCACGGTCATCACGGGGCTGCCGACGCTGCTGTCGCGGCGGGTGGACCCCCGTTCGGGGACGGTGCTGGTCTGGGGTGCCGTGCACGCCGGCGAGGCCGCCAACGCGGTGCCGCAGGACGGCGTCCTGCGCGGGACCCTGCGGACCGGCGACCGGGACATCTGGGCCGAGCTGGAGCCGTTGATCAAGGAGCTGACCGGCGCGCTGCTGGCCCCGACCGGTGTCGGGTTCGACCTGCACCACCGCCGCGGCGTGCCGCCGGTGGTGAACGACCGCGAGTCGACCATGTTGCTCCGGGCCGGCATCGAGGCGGCGTTGGGCGAGGACGCGCTGGCCGGCACCGAGCAGTCGTCGGGTGGCGAGGACTTCGGGTGGTACCTGGAGCACGTGCCGGGGTCGTTCGCGCGGTTGGGCGTGTGGAACGGGGTGGAGAAGCAGCGCGACCTGCACCAGCCCGGGTTCGACCTGGACGAACGGGCCCTGCTAGTCGGCGTCCGGGTCATGGTCCACGCCGCTCTCGCCGCACTCGCCTGACGCAAGGCGCAGCCGCAGTTGCTTTTCCTTTTGGCTGTTGAGCCAAAGGAAGGGCTTCGGTTCGTCCCCCGTACGGCCTGGGCGCAGCCCAACCACAGATCGTCGGGGTCGGCCTGAAAAAGTTTTGCGAGGAACGAGCGAAAGTTTTTTGGCCGACCCCGGCGATCTGTGGTTGCCTCCGGCAGGTCGTGCGGGGGACGAACCGACGCTCTTCCTCCCCCGGGGGCCTGCCTGCCGGCGAGGCGCTTTTATCTTTAGAGCGCTCCGCGCGTTCGTCTTGCGAGCGCTCTGCGCGTTCGTCTTGAAAGCGCTCCGCGCGTTCGTCTTGAGAGCGCGGAGCGCGTTGCTTGAAGCTCTCGAAAAGATCAAAAGCGCCTCGCCGGCGGGCAGGCCCCCGGGGAGGAAAAGCAAAAGCGGGGCTTTTCCGTCCTCCCCGTACGGCCTGGCGGAGCCAACCACAGATTCCCCCGGGTGCCGCTAAAATTTTTGCTCGTTCCTCACAAAAATTTCGGCTGCACCCGGGGAAATCTGTGGTAGCCCTTCGGGCAGGCCGTACGGGGAGGACGGAAAAGCCAAAAGCGGGGGCGCTGCGCGCCCCGGAAGCGAGGCGCTGCGCGCCCCGAAAGCCGACGAGTGGCATCCGTGGGGCGGGCGGCGTGAGGGCTTGGGGGGAGGGCTTGCGCCTACGCTGGAGTGTGTGAGCGTGGTCTTGTTGGCCGAGGACGACCCGGCTATCGCCGAGCCGTTGTCGCGTGCCCTCCAGCGTGAGGGGTACCAGGTGCAGGTCGTCGGGGACGGGCCCGGCGCGTTGGAGGCCACCGCGCAGGGCGGTGTGGACCTGCTGGTGCTCGACCTCGGGTTGCCCGGCATGGACGGGCTGGAGGTGTGCCGTCGGCTGCGGGCCGGTGGGCGTGGGGTGCCCGTGTTGATGCTCACCGCGCGTTCCGACGAGGTCGACTTCGTCGTCGGCCTGGACGCGGGTGCGGACGACTACGTGGCCAAGCCGTTCCGGTTGGCCGAGCTGATGGCCCGCATCCGCGCCCTGCTGCGCCGGCGTGCGCCGGGGACGTTGGAGGTCAACGGGGTGCGCATGGACCTCGCGGCCCGGCGGGTCACCGTGGACGGGCAGGAGGTGCAGTTGGCGAACAAGGAGTTCGAGCTGCTGCGTGTGCTGATCCAGCGGGCCGGGCAGGTGGTGCACCGGGACGAGATCCTGTCCGAGGTCTGGAACGACCCCGAGCTGAAGAGCAGCAAGACGCTCGACATGCACATGTCGTGGTTGCGGCGGAAGCTCGGGGACGTGCGGTCCGTCGAGCGGCGGATCGCGACCGTGCGCGGTGTCGGTTTCCGGTTCAACACCGCTGACTGATGCGCCGCCGCATACTGCGGGCCATCCTGCTCGCCGTCGCCGTCACCGGGTTCGCGCTCGGCATCCCCCTCGGGTACACCGCCCTGCGGCTGGTCGAGGACGGGGCGCGCGGCGACCTGTCGGTGCGGGCGCAGCGGATCGCCGCGTTGATCGACGACCAGATCGCGACCGGCCAGCCGATCGACCTCGCGCCGGTCGAGGTGGGCGTGCCGGAGGGCGGCCACCTGGTGGTGACCTCCGCCGGCGGGCGCAAGGAGCTGGGGACCTCGCCGGGCGCGGACCCGTTGTCGGTGGAGATACCGATCGCGCAACAGGGGACCGTGCGGCTGGAGATCCCGTCGGGGCCGATGCACACCTCCCAGTACCAGGTGGCGGCGCTGGTCGTGCTGCTCGTGGTGCTGTCGGTGGGCACGGGCACGGTCGTCGCCACCGTGACCGCCCGCAAGCTCGCCGCCCCCCTGCGGCACGTGGCGGTGCGGGCGGCCCGGTTGGGCGCGGGGGACTTCCGGCGCGACGACCGGCGGCACGGGGTCGAGGAGCTGGACCTGGTCGCCGAGGCGCTGGACCGGTCCGCCGGGGCGCTGGCGTTGCTGGTGCAGCGGGAACGGGAGCTGGTCGGCGACGTGTCGCACCAGTTGCGCAGCCGGTTGACGGCGTTGCAACTGCGGTTGGAGGCGCTGTCGGTGCACCCGGAGCCGGACACGGCGGCGGAGGCGCGGGCGGCGCTGGAGCAGGCGGAGCGGTTGGCGGAGGTGCTCGACGAGCTGCTGGCGGCGGCCCGCGCGGCGCGGGCGGTCGGCGCGGAACCGCTGGACCTGCGGACCGCGCTGACCGCGATCGCCGAGGAGTGGCGGGAACCGCTGCGCGGCGACGGGCGCGCGCTGCGGGTCCGGGTGCCGGAGGGCTTGCTGGCGCGGGCGACGCCGGCGCGGCTGCGGGAGGCCATCGGGGTGCTGCTGGACAACGCCCTGCGGCACGGCCAGGGCCAGGTGGTCGTGTCCGCGCGCCGCGACGAGGGGACCGTGGTGGTCGAGGTCGCCGATGGCGGCGCGGGCGTGCCGGACGAGCTGGCCGGGCACATCTTCGAACGCGGCGTGTCCGGCGGCGGGTCCACCGGCGTGGGCCTGGCCCTGGCCCGGGCGCTGGTGGACGCGGACGGCGGACGACTCGAACTGTCCACCGCCCGACCCGCGACCTTCGCGGTCTACCTGCCGGTGCCCAAGGCCGACGACGTGGTGGGCGTGACCTGGCGCTCCGACCTCACGCCCCGCTAGCCGACGACTCGCCGGACGTGGCGGGTGTGGCGGAGTCGGCGGGTGTGCCGGCTTCCGGGGTGCCGGCGGCGGTCGCGGCGGGCACCGGTTGGGTCCGGTCCGCCTGCTCGGCCGGCTCCGGTTCGCCGGTCCGGTCGGGTTGGGGGAGGAGGCCGACCGCGCCGCGCACCACCTGCGCCCACACCAGGCGGCCGAACAGGTAGTGGCAGGCGACGTCCTCGCTGGTGAACCGGGCCCAGTCGTAGCGGTTGCCCTGTTCGCGCCAGAAGACCTCGAAGCCCTCGTCGTCGCGGACCAGGCACCACGTGTTGTCCGCCTCGGCCCCGATCGACACGACCTCCGCGGGCACGCCCACCGCCAACAGCCAGCCCTGCACGGACTCGGCGTTCATCGGACCTCCTCCAGGTAGCCGAAGGCGACCAGCTCGGCCACCGCGTGGGTCGTCCGGTACCGCACCCCGCCGCCGCGCTGCCCGAACCACTCGGCGGACAGCGTGAACCACACCGGCAGCTCCCGGACCACCCGGTACCGGTGGTACCCGGCGTCCAGCGCGGCGGGCGGCAGGGAGCGCTCGGCGAAGGGCGTGCCCAGCTCGGACAGCACCCGGCCCTCGGGCGTGCCGAACCGGTCCAGCTCGACGCCCACCGCGAGCACACCGGGCTGCCCGGCCTCGTACCCGCCCTCGGGGAACAGCTCACCGGGCGGCCACGCGTACTCGGGCGGGTCGGCGCGGACCAGGAACCGGCGGTCCCAGTCGCGTTCGTGCATGCCGGCCAACGGGTCGTAGCCGTCCAGCAGCGCCGGGTCGGGCTCGGCGGCCGGGCCGTGCGCGAACCTCGGCAGCGGGCGGGCGGACGCGTCGACCAGGTCGCCGTCGGGGTGGCCCTGCGGCTCGAACCGCAGACCCGAGGCGAACTCCTGCTCCTCGGACGGCGTCGGCAACTGCCGGGCCGGCGTGCGCCGGGCGGGCGGCAGGGTGCCGCCGGGGAACATGTGCAGCAGGAAGAGCGCGACCGACTCGTCACCGGGTTCGGCGGTCTGGGCGGCCCGCTGCGGTGCGCCGGGCAGCTCCACCGAGACGGCCGGACCGGTCCCGAGCACACCGGACATCGAGCCGAACGACACCCCGCCCGCCGCGGGACCGGTGCCGACGTACCCGTGGGCCGGGCCGCCGGTCGCCGCCTGGCCGGGCACCCAACCCGGCAGGAACGCCTGCGCCTGGCCACCGCGGACGAGGAGGTCGCGGGCCAGCGGGAGGACGGCGAGCCCGTAGGCGGCCTGCTCGGCGGCCTTGGCGGCGTCCTTGGCCGGGTCCTTGGGGGCGACACCGTCCTTGGGCTGCCCGGACTGGTTCTGCCCGCCCTGGTTCTGGCCGGACTGGTTCTGGCTGCTCTGGTTCTGGCCGGACTGGGTGCTCTGGCCGCCTTGGTTCTGCGCCGCGGTCTGCCCCTGGCCCGCACCCTGGCCCGTTTGAGCCGCACCGGCCGAGCCGCCCGCGGTCGGGCTGCCTGCCGAGGGGCCGCCGGTGGTGGGAGTGCCGGTGGTGGGGCTGCCGGTGGTCGGGCCGGTGGCGGTCGGCTGGCCTGCGCGTGCCGCCTGCTGGGCCGCCTGACTCTGCGCCTGATTCTGGGCCTGACTCTGGGCCTGACCGGCCGCCGGGGCCTGGGTCGCCGCCGCGCCCGCCGCCGCACCGCTCGCCGCGGCACCGGCGGCCGGAGCGGACACGCCGCCACCCACGCCACCGCCGCCCAGACCGCCGCCGCCCAGACCGCCGCCGCCCAGACCGCCGCCGGGACCACCGAGGCCACCGCCGCCGGGACCACCCACACCGGGTCCCTGAGGGGTGTTCGGCGTCGGACCCGTCGGCTGGGCAGGCGCGTGGGGCGTCTCCGTCGGCAACAGGGGCCGCTCCAGGACCGCCGCCGCCGACTGCGTCACGGTGTCCGCCGTACGACCGACCGTCTCCACGACCGGCTGGGCCGGGCCACCGCCGAGCACCGGCGAAGCGACCTGCTCCACCAAGCCCGGCACGACCTGCGGGCGTCCGGGCGCGTCGGGGCGACCCTGCGGACCGTCGTGACCGGGCGGACCGCCGGGCAGCACGTCCGCCGCCCCCTGCACGGTCCGGCCGACCGTGTCCGTCACGCCCTGCGTCGTGTCGCCCACGACCTCCACCGCGCCGTGCACGACCTTGCCGGTCGTGTCGAGCACCGGGTCCACGACCGCGGCCACGGGCGCGGCGACCGTCTCGACCACCCGGCCGAGGAGTCCACCGCCCTGTCCGGCACCCGGCTGGGCCTGACCCGGCTGGCCCTGGCCCGGCTGGGCCTGACCCGGTGCGACCGGCTGTTGCGCCTGGTTCTGGCCGCCGTCGAGGATGCCGCCGAGCAAGCCGCCCTGGCCGGGCTGTCCGCCGAGCAGGCCACCGCCGAGCAGGCCACCGCCGAGCAGACCACCCGGAGCGCCACCGGGCGCACCACCCGAAGTGCCGGGAGCGCGTCCGTCGGCCGGACCGTTCCCGGGCACCGCCGCGCCGTCGCCGGGACCGGTCGGAGCCGGGCCGTGCACGCCGGGGTTCACGTCCACCAGGGGTCGGCCGCCGATCTGGACGCCGCTGTCCAGGCGGACCGCGCTGGTCAGCGTGTCCGTCAGGTGCGCGACGTTGGCCGCCGCGCCCCGCACGGCCGTGTCCAGGCCCAGCAACGCCGTCGGGTGGCCGGCCGCGGCGGCCTGGTTGGCCGCGTCGTTGTTCTTGGCCAGGTTGACCAGTTCCCGCACCAGCTCGACCTTGGCCGCGCCCACCTGCTGGGCCGCGTGGTCGAGCCGGTCGGCGGCGGCGTTGCAGCCGCGCACGGCCTCGTCGAGCTTGCCGTCCGGGCCGGTGAACTTCGTCCAGTGGCGGCGGGCCGCGTCGCCGGTCTCGCCGGTCAGGCCGGCCAGCGCCCGGGACGCCGCCCCGTCGGACTCGCCGGCCAGCGCGGAGAGCCTGGTGCCCGCCTCGCGCCACGCGCCGGCGGACGAGCGCAGCGCGTCCTCGTCGGCCTGCGGCCAGGTCACGCCCGCTTTGGCGGCGACCTCGGCCAGCTCGGCCGGCAGCTCGATCCCCATCCCCTGCCCCTTTAGATCGCGCCGAAGGAGGTGCTGGTGCCGTCTTCCGCCGCGCGGTAGGTGCGGGCGGTCTCGGTGAGGCGTTCGCCGATGCCGCCGAACTCGCGGCCGAGGCCGCCCAAGCGGCTCAGGGCGTCGGTGGCCGGCTGGACGTGCGAGGAGGCGAAGCTCTGCCCGATGGCGTCGGAGCCCCAGCACGCGCCGAGCGAGTCGAGCACGCCGCCGAGGTCGCCGAAGATCGTCCCGGCCCGCTCGGCGAACGCGCCGAAGTCCGTCGCGCCGGCGGTCAGCTTCGCGAGGTCGGTCTCGAAACCGCTCATCTGGGTCCCCCGGTGGTCTCGACGTTCAGCCAGTCGCGCTGCTCGAAGTCCTCGTCGTCCTCGACGACCCGGCGGGGCCGCTTCGGCGCGGGCGGCGCGATCTCCTCCGGGCGGAGGTCCGCGGTGCCGCGCACGAGCGCTTCGGGGTCGGTCCCGGCGGGCAGCACCGGCGCCATCGCCCGGTAGGTCCGCTCGGCGGCCTTGGCGGCGGCGTCCTGGGTGGTCCGCACGATCACCTGGGCGAGCTGCGCGGGCCGCAACCGGTAGGCGGCGTCGGTCAGCTCCAGGTCGGTCAGCGTGCCCTGCGCGCCGACGGTCGCCGTGACCGAACCGTCCGGGCTGGTCGCGGACGCGCTCACCTTCGCCAGGTCGCGCTGCACGGACGCGAGCTGGTCCCGGCTGCGGCGGTAGTCCGCCAGCAGTTCGTCCACCTGGGCTCGGTGATCGGTCGTCACGGCCACCTCCGGTCTGCGCCGTCGCCGGGCATGGTCGTCGGTCGCGCGTTGGACGTTACGACCCCTACCGCGGTTCCCGCCGTGGTGGCGGAAATTCAGACCGCTCGCCGGACCAGCGCCCGGTTCGGGCCCTTGCGCTCCACCAGACCGAACCCGGCGTCGGTGAACATGCCCAGCGTGCCGTGGTACAGGTCGCCGGACCCCTTCTTCGCCCCGCCGGTGTCCACCGGGTAGCCCTCGACGTGCTTCGCGCCGCGCCCGGCCGCGAACGCGACCGCTTCCTCCAGCAGGAACTTCCCCACCCCACGCCGGCGCGCCGTGCGGTGGATGAAGAAGCACGTCACCGACCACGTGTCGGGCGGGAATTCCCCGGCCGCCGCCTTCATGGTCGCCAGTCGCGGGTAGTGGGGCCGGGGCGCGACGGCGACCCAGCCCAGCGCGGTGTCGTCCTCCACCGCGAGCACCCCGAGCGGGTCGCCGAGCCGGGACCGGAGGAACTCGCGGTTGCCGTCGCCCCGCCCGGCCCGCCACTCGGCGCGGTCGCGCAGGAAGAACGTGCACCAGCACCCGGTGACCGCGCCGTTGGGGCCGAACAGCTCGACCAGCAGCGGCCAGGTGTCCGCGGTCAGCTCGACGGCCTTCATCCGCGCAGCGCCCGCACCACCCGGGACGGACTCGGGCGGCCCAGCTTGCCCGCCATCCAGGCGCTGGTGTCGCACAGCTTGTCCAGGTCCACGCCGTGGGCGACGCCCAGGCCGTCGAGCATCCACACCAGGTCCTCGGTGGCCAGGTTGCCGGTCGCGGACTCCGCGTACGGGCACCCGCCGAGGCCGCCCGCCGACGAGTCCACCGTCCGCACGCCCGCCAGCAGCGCCGCGTAGGTGTTGGACAACGCCTGGCCGTAGGTGTCGTGGAAGTGCACGGCGAGCTGGTCCACCCGGTCGAAGCCGCGGATCAGCGCCGTGACCTGGCCGGGCGTGGCGACGCCGATCGTGTCGCCCAGGGAGAGCTGGTCGCAGCCCATGTCCAGCAAGCGCTTGCCCACGCCCACGACCTGCTCGCGCGGCACAGCCCCTTCCCACGGGTCGCCGAAGCACATGGACACGTACCCGCGCACCTTCAGGCCCTCGGCCTTCGCCCGCGCCACCACCGGGTCGAACATCGCGAACTGCTCGTCCAGCGACGAGTTGAGGTTCTTGCGGGCGAACGTCTCCGTGGCGGAGGCGAAGATCGCGATGTGCTCGACGCCCGCCTTCAACGCCCGGTCCAGGCCGCGCTCGTTGGGCACCAGCACCGGGTAGCTCACGCCGTCCCGGCGGTCCAGGCCCGCGAGCAGCTCCTCGGCGTCGGCCAGCTGCGGCACCCACTTGGGGTGCACGAAACTGGTCGCCTCCAGGACCTTCCCGCCCGCGTCGGCGAGCCGGTCGAGGAACTCCAGCTTCACCTCCACCGGCACCACGGAGCTCTCGTTCTGGAGCCCGTCGCGGGGACCGACCTCCCAGATCGTCACGCTCTCCGGCAGCCCGTCGCCGCCGACCCGGTCCGGCAGACCGACCTCACGCGCGCCCATCGCCGACCCTTTCCCCCGGCTGGACATCGTCGTCCGGGTTGTCGTTGATCCCCCGGTAGAGCAGGGAGTGCACCTTCTCCACGCCCGGGATGTCGTCGAACTCCAGCGGCTCGTCGGACGAGGACTCCACCACCAGCGTGCCGCAGCCCAGCGCCCGGTCCGGCAGGCCTTGCGCGAACCGGACGCTGCTGATGCGGCTGAGCGGGATGTCCAGCCCGGTGCGCTTGAGGACGCCTTCCCGGTACATCACGCGGTCGCTGGTGACGATGAAGTGCGTGGTGCGCCACCGCACCACGGGCACGAGCGTCGACCAGACGACCACCGCCAGCGCCAGGACGCCGACGACCAGCCAGGCGACCTGCCCGAAGTCCGTCAGCACGGCCAGGGCGACCACCGCCGCGACCACGACCACGAGCGCGAGGACCGGCGGGACCAGCACCTTCCAGTGCGGGTGCTTGTGGAGCACGACGTGCTCGCCGGGGCTGAGCAGGTCGTCCGGGTAGGCCACGGCGGTCCTTTCGCGTCAGCGCTGGTGGCCCTCACCGTACCCGGAGGTGCACCACGTCCCCGGCGGAAACCGGGTGGTCGACGCCGTGGTCGTCGCGGACCACCAGGGTGCCGTCCACCTCCAGGTCCTGGGCGGTGCCGGAGAGTTGCCCCTCGGACAGGTCCACCCGCACCCGGCGGCCCAGCGTGGAGCACTCGCGGACGTACTCGTCGTACAGGCCGGAGGCGTGCGGGTCGCCCTGGGCGTCGCGCCAGGCCCGTTCGAGGTGGGCCAGCTCGTCGAGCAGGGTGGTGGCGACCTCGGTGCGCTCCAGCGGCCGGCCGGCGTGCTCGGCGAGACTGGTCGGCTCCAGCCCACCCGCACCCGGCTCGATGCCCTCGGGCAGCTCGCCCACGTTCAGCCCGATGCCGACGACGACGGAGTGGTCGGCGGTGATCTCGGCCAACACGCCGGCGGCCTTGCGGTCACCGACGAGCAGGTCGTTCGGCCACTTGAGGGAGGCCTGGACCCCCACCGACGCGGCCGTGCGCACCAGAGCGACCCCGGCGATCAACGTCAACCACGGCAACCGCTGAGCCGGAACCCCTTCGGGCCGAAAAAGCACACTCAGGTAAAGCCCACCACCAGGCGACGTCCACGACCGCCCCCGCCGCCCTTGGCCGGCAGTCTGCTCTTCGGCGATCAACACCGCACGATCGACCTTCTCGGTCCGCAGGTCGGCATTCGTGGACCCCGTAGAGGCGACGACGTCGAGCTTGGCGAAATGGGTGCCGACGAGCCGTTCGCGGAGGACTCCGGCATCAAGTGGCGTGCTCACGCAGTGCAGCCTAGGAGCGACTGTGTTGGACCGCATCGCCTGCGGCGACGGCGACCCGCCCCGCGCGCTGTCGGAGCGGTGTGGAGGCGGGGCGGGTCGCCTGTGATCAAGCCTGCAACCTCCAGCGCGGTAGAGGTCAAGCCCCTTCCAGTGAGCTGGGCTACTCACGGGTACCTCACGTGCCCGGTCTGGTTAAGCTGCCCGTTCATGAGCAGTGCGACCGCCCCCATCGGCGAGGAGCCGGACGTCCACACCACGGCCGGCAAGCTGGCCGACCTGTACCGCCGCAACGACGAGGCCGTGCACGCAGGGTCCGCGCGGGCGGTGGAGAAGCAGCACGCCAAGGGCAAGAAGACCGCCCGCGAACGGATCGAGCTGCTGCTCGACCCCGGTTCGTTCGTCGAGCTGGACGAGCTGGCCCGGCACCGCTCGACCAACTTCGGCCAGGAGCGCAACCGCCCGTACGGCGACGGCGTCGTGACCGGGTACGGCACCGTGGACGGCCGCCCGGTGTGCGTGTTCAGCCAGGACGTGACCGTGTTCGGCGGCTCGCTCGGCGAGGTCTACGGCGAGAAGATCGTCAAGGTCATGGACCTGGCCATCAAGACGGGTCGCCCGATCGTGGGAATCAACGAGGGCGGTGGCGCGCGCATCCAGGAGGGTGTCGTCTCGCTCGGCCTCTACGGCGAGATCTTCCGCCGCAACGTGGCCGCGTCCGGCGTCGTCCCGCAGATCTCGCTGATCATGGGCGCGAACGCGGGCGGGCACGTGTACTCGCCGGCGCTGACCGACTTCGTCGTGATGGTCGACCAGACCTCGCACATGTTCATCACCGGCCCGGACGTGATCAAGACCGTCACCGGCGAGGACGTGGGCTTCGAGGAGCTGGGCGGCGGGCGCACCCACAACACCAAGTCCGGCAACGCGCACTACCTCGGCTCGGACGAGGAGGACGCCATCTCCTACGTCAAGGAGCTGCTGTCCTACCTGCCCGCGAACAACATGTCCGAGCCGCCGGTCTTCGAGGCGCCCGACGACGTGGTCCACGGGTCGGTCGAGGACTCGATCACCGACGAGGACCGCGAGCTGGACACCCTGATCCCGGACTCGGCGAACCAGCCCTACGACATGCACGAGGTCATCACCCGCGTGCTGGACGAGGGCGAGTTCCTGGAGGTCCAGCCGCTGTTCGCGCCGAACATCCTGGTCGGCTTCGGCCGCGTGGACGGCCACTCGGTCGGCGTGGTGGCCAACCAGCCGACCCAGTACGCGGGCTGCCTGGACATCGACGCCTCGGAGAAGGCGGCGCGGTTCGTGCGCACGTGCGACGCGTTCAACATCCCGGTGCTGACCTTCGTGGACGTGCCCGGCTTCCTGCCCGGCACCGACCAGGAGTGGAACGGCATCATCCGGCGCGGCGCGAAGCTGATCTACGCCTACGCGGAGGCCACCGTCCCGCTGGTCACCGTGATCACCCGCAAGGCGTACGGCGGCGCGTACGACGTCATGGGCTCCAAGCACCTAGGCGCGGACATCAACCTGGCGTGGCCGACGGCGCAGATCGCGGTCATGGGCGCGCAGGGCGCGGCGAACATCGTGCACCGCAAGACCCTCGCCACCGCCGCGGCCGAGGGCCAGGACGTCGAGGCGCTGCGGGCGCAGTTGCAGCAGGAGTACGAAGACACGCTGTGCAACCCCTACGTGGCCGCGGAACGTGGTTACATCGACAGTGTGATCCCGCCGTCGTACACGCGCTCCTACGTGGCCCGCGCGCTGTCCATGCTGCGGGACAAGCGCGAAACCCTGCCGCCCAAGAAGCACGGGAACATCCCGCTGTGACCGAGCCGGAGGCCGCTGTGCACCCCGAGACCGAGTCGAACCGCCCCTACCTGCGCGTTGTCCGGGGCACCCCGACGGACGAGGAACTGGCGGCCCTCACGGCCGTGGTGACCACCCTGGGCACACCCCAGACGGAAGAGGAACCCCCACGCCGCTCGGCGTGGTCCGACCCAACCCGCCTGACCCGCCGCCCCCTACCGCACGGCCCAGGAGCCTGGCGCACCTCCGCCCTACCCAGCTGAACACAAGGCCAACACCCGCGCCGCAGGCGCGCGCTCTTCAATGGGCTATCAGCCACAGGAAGGGCCTCGGTTCGTTCCCCGTACGGCCTGGGCGCAGCCCAACCGCGCTTCAGCCTTCTTTGCAACCACGCTTTACCGGTTGCAAAGAAGGCTGAAGGGTGGTTGCCTCCGGCAGGCCGTACGGGGAACGAACCGACGCCCTTCCACCCCCGGGGGCCTGCCGCGCGGCGAGCGCCGCTTTTGATCTTTGCGCTCTTCGCTCTCAGCTTTTGATCTTGAGAACGCGGAGCGCGTCGCTCAAATCGCCCGAAGAAGTCAGCAATCGACGCGCCGACTGGTGACCTGGACGCGATCGCCCAACACCATGACCTCACGACACCGAACCCCGTCGTGCACGTGGTACCGGACGCGCATCCACACCGCCCCGTGCGGCGCGTTCAACGAGGACTCCAGGACTTCCACCCCGTCCGCCGCCACCGCCACCGGCACCCGGGCCGGGTCGCCCTCGGCCCGCGCCGCACCCGTCACGGCCTCCATGACCCGCAGGTCGTCGCGGTCGGCCCGGCTCAGGAACGGCCAGAACGGCACCCCGTACCCGACCGGGTCGGTCGAGACCACCACCGCCGCCACCGCGACCACCAGGGCCGCGGGCACGGCCAGCCACCACCGCCGACCGCGAGCCCGATCGATCCGGCGGACCACCAGAGCCCAGCGCTGCACACCTCCGAGGTTGCCCAACCCACGCGCCGCGCGCATCGGTAGTTCTACGCAGCGCCTCCCCCCACCGCCCTACCGCCACTCGCCCTACCGCCACCTCGACCGGCACCCCCACCGCCACCCGCCCTACGCGGCCACCTCCACCGCCACCCGATCACCAAGCCCGACCAACTCCACCGGCGCCTCAGGCTGCCGAATCACCAACCGCTCCAACGCCGGCAACTCGGCCAACTCGGCCAACTCCGCCGGGTGCGGGATGCCGTAGCACTCGACCGCCCGCAGCCCCGGCCACCGCGACACCCCCAGCAACGACCGCCCCGGCGGCCGGTTGTCCACGGCCAGCACGCGCAACGGCAGGTCCGCCGGGATCGCGGCCAACCCGGTCTCCAGCGCCGGGTGCCGCACGTGCAACGCGTGCAGCCGAGCACCCTTCAAAGTCCGCAGGTCGGCGGGCGTGAAGTGCAGGGACAGCTCCTCCACCCCGGTCCGCGCCAACGGCGACAGGTCCCGCACCCCGGGGCACTGCGTGAGGTGCAACGAGCGCAGCGAACCGTGGCCCGCCAACGGTTCCAGCGACTTCAGCACCTCGTTCTGCATCAGCTCCAGCCGGCGCAGGCCGGGGGCCGCCGCGACCGGGTCCAGCGGCGACCAACCGCCCAGGCAGCGCAGGTGGTGCAGGTGCCGCAGGTGGTGGACGTGCCGGATGCGGTGCCAGCCGCGCAGGTCCACGCGCTGGTCGCCGAAGTCCACCTCGGCCAGCACGGTCCGGGCGTAGTCCTCCGGGTTGGGGGAGTGCCGCCACGCGCGCAGCAGCTCGTCCAGCACCACGGACTCGCCCAGCCCGGTGAACGGCTTGATCTTCTCCAGCACGCCCTCGCCGCCGATCATGGCGATCACGCGCACCACGCACGCGGCCTCGATGTCGGTCAGGCCCTCGGGCGTGTCCGGCAGCAGGTCGCGCACGAACGCGCCCGCCGACGCCAGGGTCTCCGCGGCGGTCATCGTGGTCGGCGGGATGAGCCGGGCCACCGCGCGGCGCACCTCGTCGCGCACGTCGGGCCGCTTGTCCACCCGGCCGACGACGTCGGCGTGCTCGACGGCCGCCGCCGCGAGCAGGTGGAGCAGGTCGGCCACGCGCGGGTCGTGGCGGGCGGCCTGGTTGCCGTCGAGCAGGCCCGCGAGCACCTCGGCGCGCTCGACCGGGCGGGCGTGGGCGACGGCCATCACGACCACGTCGTGCCAGTCGTCGCGGTGGGCGTGGTCGACCAGCGGGCCCAGGTCGCCGGAGTCCACGACCTCCTTGGCGGCCAGGTAGTCGCGGAACGTGCGGTGCACGAACTGGACGTCGCCGTGCAGGGACTCGCGCAGCAGGCCCGTGCGTTCCAGGAACCGTTGCAGCACTTGGGCGGGCTCGGCGTCGTGCGGGCGCAGGCCGCGCATGGCGCTGCCGATCCACTGGCGCGCCTTGGACTTCGCGACGAGCTGGCGGCTGTTGCGCACCAGCGAGTACGCGAACCGTTGCAGCACGACCAGTTGCTCCTCCTTGGAGAAGCCGAACCGGTCGGCGTCCACGTGGACGCCGCGTTGCTCGTCCCAGCGGACCAGCAGCAGGTCCAGGGCGGCGTCGTAGAGGGACTTGCGGTCGCGGGGCAGGTGCATGCCGCCGTCCTGGTGCAGCGCGCACAGCAGCCCGCACAGCAGCGGGCTGGACGCGAGCCGGCGCAGGTCCGCCCGGGTGGCCAGCGTCTCGGCCAGGGTCTGCTCGCACCGGTCGAGCCAGTCGGTGAACCCGGGCTGCTCGGCGCGGGCGGCGTCGTGCCAGGCGGTGAGGAAGTCGCGGACGCCCTTGGCCGACATCGGCAGCAGGTCGTAGGTGGTGAACCGGGCCTCGCCGAGCCAGTTCTCCTCCACCGCCGACGGGCGCGTGGACACCACGTACCGGGCGTCGGGGTAGGCGGCGACCAGGTCCGCCAGCCACTGCCCGGCCTCCGCCCGGCGCTCGGAGCCCAGCTCGTCGATGCCGTCCACCAGCAGCAACGCCCGCCCGTCGCGGAACCGCCCGACGACCCACCGGTCGGGTTTCTCCTCGGCCAGCACGGGCGCGGTGGTGTCGAGGATGCGTTCCGGCGTCGGCAGCGGCCCGTCCGCGAACTGCCGCAACGGCACGAAGAACGGCACCAGCCCGTCGCGCGCGGCGGTCAGGGCGAGCCACCGCAGGAACGTCGTCTTCCCCGCACCCGCCGACCCGCGCAGCAGGACGCGCCGGGCGTCCTCGAACGCGGTCGCGGCGCTGACCCCGGCCCCGGTCAACGCGTCGTCGTCCCGCCCGGTCCGCCGCGCGACGGCCAGGCTGACGTAGGACCGGTCGAACGAGTGCCGCCCGGGTCCGCGCCCGCGGGCGACGCCGAACAGCTCGAACGAGCTGGTCGTCCGGACGACGTAGTCGGCGTAGCGGAGGTCGAAGTCGTCGGCCCGCCGCGCGTCGCGTTCGAGCAGCTCGGTGACGCCGTCGCCGACCCCGACCTGGAGGTCCCGCATGATCCGGTCGACGGACCGCGCCATCTCCGCCAGCCCGGCGCAACACCCGGCCAGCAGCAACTCGTAGGCCGCCCGACCGCCCGCGCTGAACTCCGCGGTCGTGGCGGGCACCCGCTTGGCCAGCCGCTCGGCGTTGACGAGGTCCGCGGGCTCCTTGGCCAACCGCTCCCAGGACACCGCGTTCAGGACGTCCCGAACGGCCTCGACCGCCCGCCGCCACTCGGCGTCGGAGACCCCCGGCAGCTCGGTCCGCCGCAGCCCGACGAGCTCCTCGGCCACCCGCCGGACGACGCGATCGGGCTTGGCCAACGCCCTGATCCGCCGCCGGTCGTCCACGCGGTGCGCCAACCCGCCGACACCGTGCTGGAGCAACCCGTCGAACGCGGTCCCGAACACCGCGCCCAACGCACCCGAAACCGGGTCGACCACCATCCGCGCCTCCCCACGCCAGCGGTGCCGACGCCAGCGTAAGCCGATCACCGGGCACGAAACGGCCACCCACCCGCGACTACGACACAGGGCCGCACACCCGGGCCGCTGACCGGCGGCCTGGTTTCGCGCGTCCGGTCTCGCCGAGCGGTTGTCCGGGGGGCGGGCGTTCCGGGCGCGGGCGTTCCGGGGGCAGGCGTTCCGGGGGCGGGCGTTCCGGCTGCGGGCGTGGCGCGTGGCCCGGTGGTGTCGGTGGAGACCCCCGGTCCGGGCGTTAGGGTTCGGCCGTGCGCTTCGTGCTTGCCTCCGCGTCCCCCGCCCGCCTGAACGTCCTCCGCAGCGCCGGCATCGAGCCCGTCGTCCGCGTGTCCGGGGTCGACGAGGACGCCGTCGCCGCCGCGCTCACCGACCCCACCCCCGCCGAGCTGGTCACCGCCCTCGCCCGCGCCAAGGCCGAGGTGATCGCCGCCGACGAGCAGGACGCCCTGGTCGTCGGCTGCGACTCGATGCTGCTCACCGCCGACGGCGAGGTCCAGGGCAAGCCCGGCACCGTCGAGAACGCCCGCGCCCGCTGGCGCAAGATGGCCGGCACCACCGGCACGCTGCTCACCGGCCACGCCGTGCTCAAGGTCGAGGACGGCCGGGTCACCGACGGCGTCGCCGACCACGAAGCCACCCACGTCCGGTTCGGCACCCCCTCCGACGCCGAGCTGGAGGCCTACCTCGCCACCGGCGAACCGCTCCAGGTCGCGGGCGCGTTCACGCTCGACGGGCTCGGCGGCTGGTTCGTCGACGGCATCGACGGCGACCCCTCCAGCGTGATCGGCATCAGCCTGCCCCTGACCAGGCGATTGCTGCGCCGGTTGGACGTCGTCGTGTCCGACATCTGGTAGCCGTTGTCACATTTCCGCTGAACCGGGAAGCTCCACCCAGGGACATCGCGTTGGGGGAGCCGATGAACGCATTTTTGACGCGCCGTCGCCACATCGACTTCGGCCGCAGGCAGAACACGGGCTGTCACGCGCAGTAGCCGCCCGCCGAGCCCTGCGCACCCGAAAGAAGTCGACATGTCGTTCATCCGCACGTACACCAAGCCGAAGGTCTTCGGCGTCACCGTCCTCGCGGCCCTCGTCCTGGGCGCGCTGGCGGGCTGGGTGGCCAAGTCCACCCGCCAGACGTGGCTGACCACCACCCTGGAGAAGCTCGGGGACGTCTTCACGAGCCTGCTCCAGTTCACCGTCATCCCGCTCGTGTTCACGGCGATCGTCGTCGGCATCACGAGCCTGCGCCGCCTCGGCGGCCAGCGCGCCGCGCGCCTGGGCGGCAAGACCCTGCTCTGGTTCGCGATCACCTCGCTGATCGCGGTCCTGATCGGCCTCGCCATCGCGGTGGTCTTCAAGCCGGGCACCGGCGTCCAGGTCGAACCGACGGAGGCCGCGCTCAAGCGGCTCGCGAGCCGCGAGGGCGGGTCGTGGTCCACCCTGCTGGACACGCTCGTCCCGTCGAACCTGTTCTCCGCCTTCACCGAGGGCGAGGTGCTCCAGGTCGTGTTCATCGCGATCCTGGTCGGCTTCGCCGCGTACGCGCTGGGCGAGCGGGCCGCGCCGTTCGTCACCCTGACCCGGTCGGCGTTCGACCTGGTGCAGAAGATCGTCGGCTGGATCGTGCTGCTCGCCCCGATCGGCGTGTTCGGCCTGATCGGGACGGCGTTCGCGACCTACGGCAACGACTTCGTCCGCCCGCTGTTCAGCCTGATCGCGACCGTGTACGGCGGGACGCTGCTGGTGCTGTTCGTGGTGTACCCGGTGCTGCTGCGGTTCGTCGGCCGGGTCAGCCCGGTGACGTTCTTCTCGAAGGCGTGGACGGCCATCCAGTTCGCGTTCGTGTCCCGCTCGTCCGGCGCGACGCTGCCGCTGAGCCGCCAGACCGCCGCGAACCTGGGCGTGGACGACGACTACGCGTCCTTCGCCGTCCCGCTGGGCACGACCACGAAGATGGACGGTTGCGCGGCGGTGTACCCGGCGATCGCGACGGTGTTCATCGCGAACCTGTTCGGCATCGAGCTGGGCCTGTGGCAGTACGTGGCCATCGTGGCGGTCGCGGTGTTCGGCGCGCTGGCGACGGCGGGCACGACCGGGTGGTTCACGATGCTGACCCTGACCCTGGGCGCGGTGAACCTGCCGCCGGAGGTCATCGCGACCGGCGTGGCCGTGGTGTACGCGATCGACCCGATCCTGGACATGGTGCGCACGGCGACGAACGTGGCCGGCCAGATCACGGTCCCCGTCCTGGTCGCCCGCTCCGAGGGCCTGCTCGACGACGAGGTCCTCAACGCCCCCAGCACGCCCCCGCTGCTGTCCGACCGGCGCGAGGCCGTGCCGGCCTGACCCCGCGAGAGCCGCACCGACGCACCCGGCCCGACACGCCCCCACGTCGAAGGGCCGGGTGCTCGGCGGTTGGGCGGGTGCTCGGCGGTTGGGCGGGTGCTCGGCGGTTGGGCGGGTGCTCGGCGGTTGGGCGGGTGCTCGGCGGTTGGCCGGGTGCTCGGCGGTTGGCCGGGTGCTCGGCGGTTGGCCGGGTGCTCGGCGGTTGGCCGGGTGCTCGGCCGTTGGCCGGGTGCTCGGCCGTTGGCCGGCTGGTGGGCGGGGTGTGCTGCCGGGCTACTCGCCGCAGGGGCGCAGCTGGTTGCGGGCGGGTTGGACCGCGGGCCAGCCCGGGAGTTGGGACGCCTCCGGCACGACCGCCGTGCAGCCCAGGTCCGTCGACGGCCCCACCAGCGAGAACACCTGCGCGAACCGGCGCGCGCAGTCCACGCCCGGGGCGCACGCGCGCTGCACGGCCACGACGTCCGCGACCCCGTCCGCGTCCACGTCGTGCAGCCCCAGGTAACCACCGCCGGCGACGTACGGGACCTGCGCCCGCGACCACGCCCCCGACCGGCGGACCAGGACCTCGCCCAGCACCTCCGACCGCGCCGGACCGCGGACCAGGCACACCGCCACCTCCGCGTCCACGCACTCCAGCGACCCGTCGGTGATCGCGGCGCCCTGCTCGGCGATGGTCAGCTCGAAGATGTTCCGGCCGGACGCGCCGTTCGTGCTGATCCGGCCCGCGCCCTGGCCCGGCCCGCCGACGCCCGCGGCCTGGCCGACCAGGACCGCCACCGTGTCGCGCCCCACGTCCGCGCTCACCACCACCTGGCAGGCGGTCGGGCCGCAGCGCAGCTCGTCCTGGGTCGGTGAAACCCCCCGTTCGGCGGTGTCGTCGGGCCGCAGTGACCAGGCGAAGACCATGCCTGCCGCCGTGATGGCCACGGCCAAGCAAGCTGTGAGCAGCGCGGGGAGGTTCGGACGTGACACGATCGCCGATTGTCCCACCCCGACGTGAGCTGTCTCTCCACCACGTATTACTGACCAGTCACTAAACTGCCGAGCCATCACTCCACATCAGCGCTGCCAGGAGGTAGGACGTCGTGTCGCTGCGCAAGGTCCTCGTCGCCAACCGCGGTGAGATCGCCGTCCGGGTCATCCGCGCTTGCAAGGACGCCGGTCTGGCCAGCGTCGCCGTCTACGCGGACCCCGACCGCGACGCACCGTTCGTCCGGCTCGCCGACGAGGCGTTCGCCCTGGGCGGCAGCACGCCCGGTGACAGCTACCTCTCGTTCGACAAGCTGCTGGACGTCGCCAAGCGCTCGGGCGCGGACTCGGTGCACCCCGGTTACGGGTTCCTGTCCGAGAACGCCGACTTCGCGCAGGCGGTCCTCGACGCGGGTCTGATCTGGATCGGGCCGACCCCGCAGGCCATCCGCGACCTGGGCGACAAGGTCACCGCCCGGCACATCGCGATGCGCGCCGGCGCGCCGCTGGTGCCCGGCACCAAGGACCCGGTGTCCGGCCCCGACGAGGTCGTCGCGTTCGCGGAGGAGCACGGGCTCCCCGTCGCGATCAAGGCGGCGTTCGGCGGCGGCGGGCGCGGGCTCAAGGTCGCGCGGACGTTGGAGGAGATCCCCGAGCTGTTCGACAGCGCCGTGCGCGAGGCGGTCACCGCGTTCGGGCGCGGCGAGTGCTTCGTCGAGCGCTACCTGGACAAGCCGCGGCACGTCGAGGCGCAGGTGCTGGCCGACCAGCACGGCAACGTGATCGTCGTCGGCACCCGCGACTGCTCGCTGCAGCGCCGCCACCAGAAGCTGGTCGAGGAGGCGCCCGCGCCGTTCCTGACCGACGAGCAGCGCGCGAAGATCCACTCGTCGGCGCGCGCCATCTGCAAGGAGGCCGGCTACCACGGCGCCGGCACCGTCGAGTACCTGGTGGCGCTGGACGGCACGATCTCGTTCCTGGAGGTCAACACCCGCCTCCAGGTCGAGCACCCGGTGTCGGAGGAGACCGCGGGCATCGACCTGGTGCGCGAGCAGTTCCGCATCGCCGCCGGTGAACCGCTGCGCTTCACCGAGGACCCCACGCCGCGCGGCCACTCGATCGAGTTCCGCATCAACGGCGAGGACGCGGGGCGCAACTTCCTGCCCGCGCCGGGCGCGGTGACGACGTTCATCGCGCCGTCCGGCCCGGGTGTCCGGGTGGACGCGGGCGTGGAGAGCGGCACGGTCATCGGCGGCCAGTTCGACTCGCTGCTGGCCAAGCTGATCGTGACCGGCGAGGACCGGACGCAGGCGCTGGAGCGGGCGCGGCGGGCGCTGGACGAGATGGTCGTCGAGGGCATGGCGACGGTGCTGCCGTTCCACCGGCTGATCGTGCGCGACCCGGCGTACGTGGGCACGGAGGACGGGTTCACCGTGCACACGCGGTGGATCGAGACCGAGTTCGACAACACCATCCCGCCGTTCACCGACGGCGCGGAGGCCGAGGAGGACGAGCCGCGCCAGACCCTGGTGGTCGAGGTCGGCGGCCGGCGGCTGGAGGTGTCGCTGCCCGGTGGCCTCGCCGCGGGCGCGCCGGTGGCCAAGGGCGGCGGGGCGAAGGCCAAGCCGCGCAAGCGGGCCGGTGGCAAGGGCGGCGCGGCGGCGTCCGGTGACGCGGTGGCGGCGCCGATGCAGGGCACCATCGTGAAGGTCGCGGTCGAGGACGGTCAGCAGGTCGAGGCGGGTGACCTGATCGTCGTGCTGGAGGCCATGAAGATGGAGAACCCGGTGACCGCGCACAAGGCCGGCGTGGTGACGGGGCTCGCGGCGGAACCGGGCGCCACGGTCACCCAGGGCACCGTTCTTTGCGAGATCAAGGAATAAGCTCTGGTCCGTGGGCGAACGGGACATCCGGATCGGTGACGCCGAGCGGCAGCGGGCGATCGAGCTGCTCGGCGAGCACCTGTCCGAGGGCCGGCTGGACGTCGACGAGTACGGCGACCGCACCGCCCGGGTGACCGCCGCCAAGACCCGCGGCGAGGTGCTGGCGCTGTTCGACGACCTGCCCGAGCCACACCCGCGGTTCGCGCAGGTCGCGCCCTTGCCTTCGGTGACGCCGGTGCGTTCCGCGGCGGGCGGGGTGGACCGGTCCTCGGCGGACCGGCGGTGGATGCAGGTCGCCGTGCCCGCGGTCGGGTTGCTGTGCGTGGCGCTGTTCTTCCTGGTGCGCAACCCGTTGGTGTTCTTGCTGGTGCCCGCCGTGGCGTTGATCGTGGGGCGGATGGGCAACCGTTGACCCCCTACCTGCTGCTGGTCCTGCACGACCGCGACGAGGCGGAGGCGCTGGCCAAGACGCTGGCGGCGGAGGGCTGGACCCCGTGCACGGTCCACAAGGACCTCCTGGCCGGCGAGGACGACGCCGAAGACGCGGACTGGCTGGTCGAACTCGCCACGGCCCCGGACGGCACTCCGGCCCACACCCACCGCGCGTCCCTGGAGTCGCTGGCCGAACACCACGACGCCTTCCTCACCGACTGACGACCACCCGCCCCACCCGTCACCGCGCCCCACCTGTCGCCGCACCCCGAGCCCGGCTACCGTCGCACCATGGAGCCGGTCGACCTCAAGGCGGACGGGTTCGTGCTCAACCAGCTCACCCCCGCCGACGCACCCGCCCTCCTCGCCGCCGTCGACGACGACGCCATCGGCCGTTGGCTGTCCGGCTACCGGCTCCCCGACGAGCAGGCCGCCCGGGCGTTCATCGGCTACCGCGCCTGGCAGTGGGCCGCCGACCAGCGCTGTTCCTGGGTCGTCCGGGACGACGCCGGGGCCATCGCGGGCGAGGTGTGCCTGCGCGACCTCGACCACCACGATCGCAACGCCCTCGCCGTCTGCTGGACCGCCGCCACCCACCGGGGTCGCGGCGTGGCCGTCGCCGCGCTCGGCGCCGCCCTCCGGCACGGCTTCGACGTCGTCGGCCTGCACCGGGTCGGCTACCGGCACTCCGTCGCCAACCTCGCCTCCCGCCGCGTGGCGGAGAAGTGCGGCTTCACGCTGGAGGGCACCCTGCGGGGCGCGGAGATGGTGCACGGCGTCCACCACGACCTCCTCCAGTGGTCGCGGTTGGCCACCGATTAACCTCCCGGGGCATGGAGCCGGTCGAGATCAACGCGGGCGAGCACTACCTGCGCCAGTTGCGGGTGGACGACCGGATCGACGACCGGCACACCCTCGCCCAGCGGTTCGGGTCGCTCGACCGCGCCGGGGAGCACATCGCGCTCCGGGCGAACGAGTGGGAAACCGACGCCGGCTGTTCGTGGGCGGTGTGTGAACAGTTGTCGAACACCGCGGTCGGCGAGGTGGCCGTGAAGTCCACCGGAGAGCTGTTCTGCTGGATCTCCCCGGACCACCGCGGAAAGGGGATCGCGACCGCCACCGTCCAAGCGGTCGCGGGCTTCGCGTTCGGATTTCTCGACCTCGGAACGCTCTTCTGCACCCCCTGCGACAAAGCCGCGGAACGCGTTGCGCAAAAATGCGGTTTCACGGCAGGCAGTTCACACGGCGTGTGGACCCGGCTACGGTAGGTGCGCATGAGGGCTGCTCGCACGGTCACCGCGCTGCTCGCGCTGGTCGCCACGGCGTGCACGCCCCTGCCCGAGAAGAAGGCCGACGGGCGGGTCGACGAACCGCTCCCCGTCACCACGACGACGGTCCCGCAGTTGCCACCGCGACCCCGGGACCTGCCGCTGGACCAGGTGGACCCCTGCGCGGTGCTCAGCGAGGAGCAGCGGCTCCAGCTCAGCCTCGACAACCCGCCCAGCCCCTACGTCGAAACGAGCTTCGGCAACGCGAAGGCCTGCACCATGCGCAGCGGCATCAGCGGCAACGTGGTGCGGCTTGCGCTGGTCACCGTCGAGGGCGTCGCCGTCTGGCTGTCGGAGAACGCGCAGGTGGAAGCACAGCCCACCACTGTCGGGGGATTTCCCGCGCTGACCGTGCGCACCCCGGGCCTGGAGGAGGTGTGCAACGTCGAAGTGGACGTCGCCCAAGGCCAGTTCCTGGACGTGATGTTCCGCGACGGCGGTAACAAGACGAAGGTGTCCCAGGACATTCTCTGCCAAGGAGCACAACGGGTGGCAGAAGCCGCTGTCGCCGGTTTGCTGCAACGCGGCTGACCCACGCGGGGGAAGTGCGCTCCGCCCACTCCCCGCTGTCGGACCGTGTGGCTAGAGTGACCATGCTGACGCGCGAAACGCGAAGACGGGGAGGTCGTCCATGCCGTCGGAAGACCACGGCCACGGCGCGGACACGGGCACGCCACCACCGCCCCTGTCGCAGACGCTGAGCGTCGAGCCCAACGCCATCCCGAGCCTGCGCAGCGCGTTCGCGGGCGCGCTGACCAAGCTCGACAAGCAGATCGAGCTGGCCATCACCGAGGTCCGGGTCCGCCCCTGGGCCGGTGACCCGGTCAGCCAGGACGCGGCGGAGAAGTTCAACGAGCGCTCGCTGGAGTCCGGCGACTCGGCGCTCACCGCGTTGCAGAACTACCAGCAACAGCTCAAGGGCGCGATGGACGCCCTGACCCTGGTCGAACGGCAGTACCAGGCGATCGAAGACGACAACACCGGGTTGATGGGGCAGCAGGGCGGCTGCTGAGCCCGCCGCAGGCGAGGGGAATCTTCATGCCCGAGGGCCACCGCTGGAGCGGGTACAGCCACGAAGAGCTCTACCAGAAGATCAACTCCGGGCCCGGCCCGAAGGCCTCGCACGCCTCGATGGAGCGCTGGGAGGGCGTCTCGGCCGCGTTAGCCGAGATCAACGCCGAGCTGCACACCGGCATCGTGGGCTCCGGCGCGAAGTGGGAGGGCTCGGCCGCCGACCAGGCGCGCGGCGGCATGAACCCGCTGGCCGCCTGGGCCGACGAGGCGCGCGGCGGCGCGGAGGTCATGCGGCTGTCCGCCGAGCTGCAGGCCGACCACATCGCCAAGGCCCGCGCCGACATGCCGCCGCCGGTCAAGGTGACCGCCGAGGACCCGGGCACCGTGCTGACCGCGCTGACCCACCTGGTCGGCCAGCAGACCGACCACGAGCTCCAGGAGAAGGTGCGCAACGCCGCCGAGCAGCGCGCCCGCGAGGTGATGACCACCTACGCGTCCTCCACCACCTCCAACGTCACCACCCTCGGCCAGTTCCACCAGCCGCCGCAGCTCGTGATCACCGCCTCGGACGTGGTGCGCACCGACGGGGCGGGCGTGACCCCGGGCCACGGCTTCCACAGCGGCGTGCGCGGCGGCGGGCGCGGCTACGGCGGCGGGCGCGGCCGGGGCTGGAACCGCGGCGGCGCGGTGCCCGGGACCCGGCCGACGGCCCCGCAGCCCACCGGCGCGGGCACGACCGTCTCCGGCGCCACCCAGGCCGGCTCGACCACGCGCCCCACCAGCCTGCCGGCGAGCGCGTCCGCCCAGTCCGGCACGACCACGTTCGGCCCCGGCGGCGTCATCGGCGGCAGCGCCGACGGCAGGCAGCAGGACCGCCGCAAGTCCGCCGCCGCCGCCGACACCACGACCGAGCAGCACAACGCCCAGTCCGCCACCGAGCAGCAGCTCACCGGCCGGTCCAACGGCACCACGGTGGTCAGCTCGGCGGAGTTCGGCGCGCTCGCCACCACCGCCAACGCCCAGCACGTCGCCGCCGGGGCCGGCACCGCGAGCGGTGTCCTCGGCGCGGCGCAGCAGGGCAGCGGCGACACGGTCCACAAGCGCGCCACGGCCGTGCCCGTGCAGCAGGCGTTCGACCCGTTCGGCGGGCTCGGCGCGGGCCGCGCGGACGACGAAGAGGATGCCGAGCACGACGGCGCGGACTACCTTCGGGAAACTGACGACATCTACGGCCTCGGCGGGCACATCTCGCCGCCGGTGATCGGGGAGAGCACGACCCGCTGATGACGACGTTCGGTCTGGACCTGGGCACGCACGACGTGCGCGAGCCCGTCACCATCTCGGCCCTGGAGTTCGACGTGCTCTGGGAGCACCTGCGGCTGGAGACCATGCCGCTGGTGCTCAAGGTGCCCTCACCGGGCAAGACGCACGCCGAGCGGGCCGACCTGGAGCGGCGGGCGTGGGCGGGTCTGGAGAGCCGCGGCCTGGGCCGGCCGGTGGCGCTGGACCCGATGCTGGAGGACCTCCTGCACCTGCTCAACCGGCCGCAGCGCGAGGTGGACGGCCGGTTGTGGCTGGGCCGCAGCGTGCGGGTGCTGGCGGCGGCCAAGGGCCAGTCCGCCGTGCTGGCCGTGCTCGACGGCGACCAGCTCACCCTGCGCCCGGCCTCCGCCGAGGGCCTGCCCCGCGAGGCGCTGTCGGTGCTGCCGGCCGCCCCGCCCGGACCTGGCCACTCGGTGACGCTGCCCAGCGCGGACCTCGACGCCGCCGCGGCCGCCGCCGGCACCCCGGACAAGCTGGAGGCCGCGCTGCGCGAGCGGGGTGTCCGGCAGGACGACGCCAAGGTGCTGGCGGACATGTTCAAGGACGCCGGCAACCGCGGCCAGTTCGGCGCGGCGGTGCGCGACAAGTGGGGCAAGCGGGTCCGCCCCGAGCACGTGGTGGCGTTCTTCGACAACCCGAACGGCCGGTACGTCCAGCTGCGCCGCGCCACGCCGGGCCAGCAGCCGTGGAGCACGGTCTCGCCGACCGACCCGCGCCGCCTGGTCCAGCACGTCTCGGACCTCCTGCCACCCCCCTGACCGGGTGAACCCGGTACGAGGACCGGTCGGTCGGCCCTCGGTTCCGGCATGACCCTTGGCGTCCACCTGCGCACCGACCTCGTCCGGTTCGGGCCGCGCGTGCTGGTCGAACGGCACCGCGCGCTCGACCCCCGCACCCGCTGCGCGGCGGTCCTCCTGCACGCCGGCCCGACGGCCGTGCTGTGCCGGGAGACCGCGCTGTTCCTGCACGGCTGTGCGACAAGCGCGGGCACCGTGCACGTCCGGGTCCCGGACGGGGTGCGGGTCGAGCGCCTGCGCGGCATGACGGTCCACCACGGGCCGCCCGGCGGGAGCGTCGAGGTCGACGGCCTGCGCTGCCAACCGCTCGCCGCGGCCCTGCGGGAACTCGTCCGGGCGGCGGACCGGCTCACCGCCCTGACCTACGTGGACGCGGTGCTGAGCCGGCGGCCGGAGCTGCGGGGGACGCTCGACTGCCCCCGGGACCTGCTCGACCTCGCCCCCGGCGTCGGCTCGGCGGCGGTCTGCGCGCTGGTGCTGTCCCTGGTGGACGCGGGACTGCCCGTGCCGTGCGTCGAGCGGCACGGGCAGCGGGTGCACCTGGCTTGGCCCGCGCGGAAGGTCGCCGTCGTCTACGGCGGCGCGGCGACCCCGGCGCACGACTGGGTCGTCGTCCCGGCGGACGACGTGGACGTGCGCAACCCCCTCCGGCTCATCTCACGGCTGTCACGGCCCGATGCCCTGGCAAGGGCGGGTGCGCAGGTCGGCCACGTAGTCGTCCGGGGCGCCGGCGGCCTCGGCCGCGTCGGCGACCACGCCGATGTAGCGGGCCGACGGCAGGCCGCCCTCGTAGGCGTCCAGCACGTACAGCCACGCGGTGACCGACCCCTCCAGGGTCTGCACCCGGAGGCGGATCTTCTTGTAGAGGCCGAGCGCGCCCTCCCACCGGTCCAGGCGGGACTCGTCGCGGGGGCTCACGTCGTAGAGCACGCAGAAGACCTGGGCCTCCGGGTCCTCCACGATGGTGGCCAGCGCGCCCTCCCAGCCGAGGTCCTCGCCACCGAAGGTCAGACGCCAGCCGACGAGCCATCCGGTCCCCGCCATCGGCGAGTACGGGGCTCGCTCCATCATCTGGTTCGGATCCATGTTGGACCCGTACGCGGCATAGAGCGGCACGACGACAGCCTAGCGACCTCTCGATCACCCGGAAGCACCAGAAGACCGGACGACACGCCCCGGCACCCGACCGCGTACGGTAAACGCGCCGGAGGAGAACCCTGAGGAAGGACGTGTCGTGACCCGCATCGTCATCATGGGCGGTGGGCCCGCAGGTTACGAGGCGGCGCTGGTCGCGGCGCAGCACGGGGCCGATGTCACCATCGTGGAGCGCGAGGGCCTGGGTGGCGCGTGCGTGCTGTACGACTGCGTGCCGTCCAAGACGTTCATCGCCTCGGCCGGTGGTCGCAGCGCCTTCCGCAACGCCGGTGAGCTGGGCATCCGCACCTCCGACACGACCGCCGCGGTGGACCTGCCGGTCGTGCACGGCCGGGTGAAGGGCCTCGCGCTGGCCCAGTCTTCGGACGTTCGGGCGCGGTTGCAGCGCGAGGGCGTGCGGATCGTCAACGGCACCGCGAAGTTCTGCGACGACGCCCGGGGCCTCGCGCAGCACGAGGTCGTCGCCGAGCTGAAGGACGGCGGCACCGAGGTCCTGCCGGCCGACGTGGTGTTGATCGCCACCGGCGCCACCCCGCGCGTGTTGCCGGGGGCCGAGCCGGACGGCAAGCGCGTCCTGACCTGGCGGCAGATCTACGACCTGCCCGAGCTGCCCGAGCACCTCGCGGTCGTCGGCTCCGGTGTGACCGGCGTGGAGTTCGCCTCCGCCTACACCGAGCTGGGCGTGAAGGTGACCATGGTCTCCAGCCGCGACCGCGTGCTGCCGCACGAGGACGCCGACGCGGCCGTGGTGCTGGAGGACGTGTTCGCCGAACGCGGCACGGCCGTGGTGAAGCACGCCCGCGCGGACCGGGTCGAGAACGTCGGCGACCAGGTCCTGATTCACCTGGAAGACGGTCGCACGATCGAGGCCAGTCACGCTCTGATGACCGTCGGCTCGGTGCCCAACACGACCGACCTCGGCCTGGACAAGATTGGCATCGAACTCGGCCGCGGCGGCTACATCCCGGTGGACCGCGTGTCGCGGACGAACGTGCCCGGCGTGTACGCGGCGGGCGACTGCACGGGCGTGCTCCTGCTCGCGTCGGTGGCGGCGATGCAGGGCCGGATCGCGATGTGGCACGCGCTGGGCGAGGGCGTGAGCCCGATCAAGCTCAAGACGGTCGCGGCGAACGTCTTCACCAACCCGGAGATCGCGTCGGTCGGCATCAGCCAGCAGGCGATCGACTCGGGCGAGGTCCCGGCCCGCACCATCATGCTGCCGCTGGCCACCAACCCGCGCGCGAAGATGGAGGGCCTGCGGCGCGGTTTCGTGAAGCTGTTCTGCCGGCCCGCGACCGGCGTGGTGATCGGCGGCGTGGTGGTGGCGCCGAACGCGAGCGAGCTGATCCTGCCGATCGCGCTGGCGGTGCAGAACCAGCTGACGGTGGAGGACCTGGCGACGACGTTCTCGGTGTACCCGTCCCTGACGGGCTCGATCACCGAAGCCGGCCGCCAGCTGATGCGCCACGACGACCTGGACTGACCCGGCGAGGCGGCGGACCAAAAGAAGTCCGCCGCCCACCCGACACCGCGGCTCGCACCGCCCGCGCCCGAACGCCGCCGCCTCCCGCAGGTCAGCCGAGCGAGCGCCAGAAGTCGGTCTGGTGGCGAGCGGCGAAATCGACGAGCCGGTCGCCGTCGGGCGACAGCTCCAGCGCCAGTCGGCCGCGCTGCCAGCCCGGGTCGCCGGTGCGCGCGAACCGCGTCCAGTACTCGATCATCCGGTCGCCCAGTGCGCGTTGGGCCGGCGTCAGCGGCGCGTCGAAGCCCGTCGTGCGGAACAGGTATTGCAGTTCTGCCGTGTGGTACGCGCCGGTCGGGAAGGACGGGGGCGGGAAGGCGCTCATCCACGGTGCGGTCGGGTCGGCGAACTCGAAGGCGTACGTCGGGACGCGGCCCGCCAGTTGCCGGTGGAAGTCGATCGTCGGCCGGCCGAACACCGCGTCCGTCACCACCGCCGACCACGCCTCGCTCGGACTCGCCACCACCGGGTACCGCGCGAGCACCGCCGCCGCCCGCTCCGCCCCGACGAACCGCGCCACCCGCGCCTCGTACTCGGCCGACGTCAGCGGCGGCACGCCGAACGCCTCGTTCAGCCCGTCCGAGATCCGGTACTCGTCCCGCGTGATCCCGTGCAGCACCGGCACCCGCGCCACCCACCCCGCGACCGCCGGGTCCACCGGCAGGACACCGGTGCCGTGCGTCGGCGCGAACCACTCCGCGGTGCCGAGCAGCTCGGCCGCCGTCTTCCCGCGCAGGCACGCCACGTCCGCGCACCCCAACGCCTCCGCGTACCGCACGCCCTGCCGCTCGGCCGCCGCACGCGACCGCGGGAACCCCGGCGGCTCGGCCTCGGGCGTGCCGTCGGCGGCCGGCCAGTCGACCATGGTGCACGGCTCGCTCTGCACCACCGCCCGGTGGAACAGCCCCCGCGACGCGGGCGCGACCAGGTGCGCGCACACGCTCCGCGCCCCGGACGACTCGCCCGCGATGGTCACGTTCCCCGGGTCGCCGCCGAACGCCGCCGCGTTGCGCCGCACCCAGCGCAGCGCCGCCTGCTGGTCCGCGAGCCCGTAGTTGCCCGAACCCGGCAGCGCCGGGTGCGCCAGGAACCCGAACGCCCCCAGCCGGTAGTTCACCGTGACCACGACGACGTCCCCGCGCGCGGCCATCCGCTCCGCACCGTGGTCCGCGGCGGCTCCGAACTGGAACGCGCCACCGTGCAGCCACACCACCACCGGCTTGCCCCGGCCGGTCCGCGGCGCGGTGACGTTCAGGTACAGGCAGTCCTCGTGCTCGCTTCCCGCGCCGAACCCGGCGGCCTGGGCGCACGCGTTCCCGGGCCGGGTCGCGTCCCGGACGCCCGACCAGGCGCGCGGCGGCTCGGGCGGGGTCCAGCGCTCGGGTGGCGCCGCGTAAGGGATGCCCTGGAACACCCGGTGGTCGTCACCCACGACCCCGCGCACCGAACCGCTCGCCGTCGTCACCACATCGGGTGACGCTGCCGCCGGACTCGCCATCGACGCGAGTCCGACGGCGGCAAGGAGGCAGGCCAACGTCTTCCGCATGATGTTTCCCCCAGACACTTACGTGTCCACCGGACACTGATGTGTACGGTAGACACGGCGAGCAGGCCGGACAACACCGGTTCGGGCTAATGCTGTTTGGTCCGATCGGGTGGTGGTGTTTCATTCACCACCCCCACCCCGCAAGCGGGCGGATTCTGGCGACATGGCCAGACTCGGCGCGGGCGTCGTCCTCGCGGTGGCGCTCGCACTGACCGGCTGCTCCGCGCCCCCGACGGCGACCGAGCAGCCCCCAGCACCCACGACGACCCCGGCGACGACCCCGGCGACGACGCCCGCGGCACCGCCCGGTGACCGGGTCGAGCCCACCGAGGTCGTCATCCCGAAGATCGGCGCACGCTCCACGCTCGTCCCGTTGGGCCTCAACCCCGACGAGACGATCGAGGTGCCGCCGGTCGAGCAACCGATGCAAGCCGGGTGGTACACCCACGCGCGGGCGCCGGGCGAACCCGGTCCCGCGATCATCCTGGGCCACGTCGACGGCAACGCGCAGCCGGGCATCTTCCACCGCCTCAAGGAACTCTCGCCCGGCGACGCGATCGACGTGACCCGCGCCGACGGCACGACCGCCCGGTTCGCGGTCGTGCGGGTCGACCAGGTCCCCAAGGAGCGCTTCCCCACGGACGCGGTCTACGGGGACACACCCGACCCGGTGCTGCGCCTGATCACGTGCGGGGGCGTGTTCGACCGGTCCGCGCGCAGCTACCAGGACAACGTGATCGTCTACGCGAAGTTGAGATGAGGGGATCGAATGAGACCTGTCACGGCCTTGCTGGCCGCCCTCCTGTTAGCCACCACGACAACCGTCACCGCCGCCGCGGCCCAGCCGGCCGGTTTCCCCGGTGTGTCGTTCACCCTGTCGCCCCTGGAGGTCAAGGCCGGCGGCGTGATCAACGCGACCGCGCCCGCGCAGTCGTGCAACGCGAGCGAGATCGGCCCGGTGACCTCGCCCGGGTTCGCCGAGCCCATCGAGTGGGGCAAGTTCCCCGGCGGCCCGAGCGCCCAGGGCCAGGTGAGCGGCAACACGCGCGTCTCCAACACGCCCGGCACCTACACCGCGACCGTGAAGTGCCTGAACACACCGGACTCCGCGGAAGTCACCTTCACCATCGTGTCGCCGCGCGTGTTCGGCCTCATCCCGCTGGAAGTGGACCCCGGCGGCGAGATCACGGCCCGGATGCCGGAGACCAACGACTGCACCGGCCGGACCATCACCTCGCCCGGCTTCGTCGCGCCGCTGGAACTCCGGATGGAGCCCGGCAACTTCCCCGAGCTCGCGGGCAAGACCACGGTCGTGTCGACGCCCGGCACCTACCAGGCCGTGATGACCTGCCTCGGCGCCCCGTACGCGGTCGACTTCACCGTGCGCGGCACCCCGCCGCAGGACCCGCCGCAGACCCAGCCGAAGCAGCCCGTCAAGAAGCCCAAGGGCGCGCCGGAGACCGGCGGCGGCGCGACCGCCTGATGGCGAGGGGGATCACGATGAGACGTCTGACGGCCCTGGTGGCCGCACTCCTGGTGACCGCGTCACCCGTCGCCGCCGCCCAGGTCGACAACGGCGCGGAGTTCCAGCTCAGCCCGACCGAGGTCACCGCCGGCGGCCGGGTCACGGTCACCGCGTTCCCGTTCGTGTGCAGCTCCCACGGCGGCCCCGGCCCGGTCACCTCGCCCGGGTTCGTCGCGCCGATCCAGTGGGGCAGCGCGGAACCGGCCGCCGCCGGCCCGTCGATCACCGGCGTCGGCACCGCCATCGCCACGCCCGGCACCTACACCGCCACCCTCGAATGCCTCGACGGCCAGAGCAAGGCGGAGCGGACCTTCACCATCGTGGAGCCGCCGCCGGTGCGCGCGTTCGACCTGTACCCGCTGGAGGTCGAGCCCGGCGGGGAGATCAACGCGCGGATGTCCGTGGTGAACGACTGCCCGGAGGCGCGGACCATCACCTCGCCGGGGTTCGTCGCGCCGCTGACCCTCGAAATGGAGGGCGGCAACTTCCCCGAGCTGTTGGGCAAGACCACGGTCGTGTCCACACCGGGCACCTACCAGGCCGTGATGACCTGTCGGGACGGTCCGTTCTCCGTATCGTTCACCGTGCTGGGCACGCCACCGCGGGACCCGCCGCAGACCGAGCCGAAGCAGCCGGTGAAGAAGCCCAAGGGCGCGCCGGAGACCGGCGGCGGCGGGACGTCCTGAGCCCGTCGGGCGCTCGCGCAGCTCTTGAGGGGGGAACTGCGCGAGCGTCCACACCGGACGGTCACTCCACCCAGTCGAACGTCCGGGTCACCGCCTTCTTCCAGAAGTGGTACTGCCGTTCGCGGGTCTCCTCGTCCAGCGCCGGTTCCCACTGCTTGTCCTGGGCCCAGTTCGCGCGGATGTCGTCCTCGGACTCCCAGAACCCGACCGCCAGGCCCGCCGCGTAGGCCGCGCCCAGGGCGGTGGTCTCGTTGACCACCGGGCGGATCACGGGCACACCGAGGATGTCGGCCTGGAACTGCATGAGCAGTTCGTTGACCACCATGCCGCCGTCCACCTTCAGCGACGTCAGCGCCACGCCGGAGTCGGCGTTCATCGCGTCGATCACCTCGCGGGTCTGGAAGGCCGTCGCCTCCAGCACCGCCCGCGCCAGGTGGCCCTTGTTCACGAACCGGGTCAGGCCGACGATCGCGCCGCGCGCGTCCGACCGCCAGTACGGCGCGAACAGGCCCGAGAACGCGGGCACGAAGTACGCGCCGCCGTTGTCCTCGACGGTCCGGGCGTGCTGCTCGATCTCGGCGGCCGTGCCGATCATGCCGAGGTTGTCGCGCAGCCACTGCACCAGCGAGCCGGTCACCGCGATGGAGCCCTCCAGCGCGTAGACCGGAGCGGCGTCGCCGATCTTGTAGCAGACCGTGGTGAGCAGGCCGTTCTCGCTCATCACCTTGTCGTTCCCGGTGTTGAGCAGCACGAAGTTGCCGGTGCCGTAGGTGTTCTTGGCCTCGCCGGGGGACAGGCACGCCTGGCCGAACGTCGCCGCCTGCTGGTCGCCGAGGATGCCGGAGATCGGCACGCCCGCCAGCGCGCCGCGCTCCCGGACCTGGCCGTAGGTCTCCGACGACGAGCGGATCTCCGGCAGCATGGACAGCGGGATGCCCATGTCCGCGGCGATGCCCTCGTCCCAGCTCAGCGTGTCGAGGTCCATGAGCAGGGTGCGCGAGGCGTTGGTGGGGTCGGTGACGTGCACGCCGCCGTCCACCCCGCCGGTCATGTTCCACAGCACCCAGGTGTCCATGTTGCCGAAGAGCAGGTCGCCGGACTCGGCCTTCTCCCGGGCGCCCTCGACGTTGTCCAGGATCCAGCGGACCTTCGGGCCGGAGAAGTAGGTCGCGAGCGGCAGGCCGGTCTTGGCGCGGTAGCGCTCCTGCCCGCTCCGCCCGTCCTCTCGGCCCAGGCCCCCGAGGTCCTGGCAGATGCGGTCGGTGCGGGTGTCCTGCCAGACGATCGCGTTGTAGACGGGCTTGCCGGTGGTGCGGTCCCACACGACGGCCGTCTCCCGCTGGTTGGTGATGCCGACGGCGGCGATGTCGCCCGCGGTCAGGTCGGCCTTCGCCAGCGCGCCGGCGACGACCTGCCGGGTGTTGGTCCACACCTCCTCGGGGTTGTGCTCGACCCACCCGGCCCTGGGGAAGATCTGCTCGTGCTCCTTCTGGTCGACCGACACCACCCGGCCCGAGTGGTCGAACACCATGCACCGGGTCGACGTCGTGCCCTGGTCGATCGCTGCCACGTACTTGGTCATGCGTCGGGGTCCTTTCGGGGCGGGTCAGACCGGCAGGGCGAGGTAGAGCAGCGCCGCGAGGGCGCCGCCGACCAGCGGGCCGACGACGGGGATCCAGGAGTAGCCCCACTCGGCGCTGCCCTTGTCGCGGATGGGCAGGATCGCGTAGGCGATGCGGGGGCCGAGGTCGCGGGCGGGGTTGATGGCGTACCCGGTCGGGCCGCCGAGCGAGTTGCCGATGCCGATGACGACGAACGCGACGGCCGCGTAGCCCAGCGCGGAGTTGCCGAACTGCGGGACGCCGCCCTCCGCCTCCTTGGCGCCGGGGCTGAGCAGGATCCAGATGACCAGCACGAACGTGCCGATGATCTCGGTGACGAGGTTCCACGGCACGGTCGGGACGGTCGGTCCGGTGCAGAAGATGCCGCGGGTGTTGGGCAGGTCGTCGTGCGTGTCGAACTGCGCCTTGTACGCCGCCCAGGCGAGCACGGCGCCGAGGAACGCGCCGACCATCTCCCCCGCGAAGTAGACGGGCACCTTGGACCACTCGACCTTGTCCGAGATGGCGAGTCCGAGGGTGACGGCCGGGTTGAGGTGCGCACCGCTGGGAGCGGCCACGCTGGCGCCCGCGAACACCGCGAAACCCCAGCCGAAGTTGATCAGGAGCCATCCGCCGCCGTTGCCGAGGGTGTTCTTGAGGACAACGTTGGCGACGACACCCGCGCCGAGCAGGATCAGGATCGCGGTGCCGAGGGTCTCCCAGACGAAGATCGAGCCGTTGCTCATCCGCCGACCTCCTTGCGTTGGCAGGGGACAGCGCTCGTGCCCGGGGTCCGGCGGCGCTGCCCACCCACGATGTTCGTTGACGCTAGTTCGGTTGCCGATCAGTTGTCTACGGTGGCGTACCGGCGGGTAACGTGGTCAAGTCAAGTCCTTGGTCCCGACCAGCCGTCAGTATCAGGGAGGCGTTGCCCAGTGGCCACGCGCGAGACGCCCGCCGGCGCCGACGACCCCGGTCGCCTCGGCCCGCGGGAGCGGGAGACGGCCTGGCGGCGGCTGGGGTCCGAGACGTTCGACCTGGTGGTCGTCGGCGGTGGCGTGGTCGGCGTCGGGGCCGCGCTGGACGCCGCGACCCGGGGCCTGCGCGTCGCCCTGGTGGAGGCGCGCGACCTGGCGTCCGGCACGTCGAGCCGGTCCTCGAAGCTGTTCCACGGCGGCCTGCGCTACCTGGAACAACTGGAGTTCGGCCTGGTCCGCGAGGCCCTGCGGGAACGCGAGCTGATGCTCACCCGCATCGCGCCGCACCTGGTCAAGCCGGTGAGCTTCCTGTACCCGCTCACGCACCGGGTGTGGGAGCGGCCTTACACGGCGGCGGGGCTGCTCATGTACGACACCATGGGCGGCGCGCGGTCTGTGCCGGGGCAGAAGCACCTCACCCGAGCGGGTGCTTTGCGCATGGTGCCGGCGTTGAAGCGCGACGCCCTGGTCGGCGGCATCCGCTACTACGACGCGCAGGCCGACGACGCCCGGCACACCATGATGGTCGGCCGGACCGCCGCCCACTACGGCGCCGTCGTGCGGACGTCCACGCAGGTCGTGGCGTTCCTGCGGGAGGCGGACCGGGTGTCCGGCGTGCGCGTGCGGGACGTGGAGGACGGGCGCGAGACGGACGTGCGGGCGCACGCGGTGATCAACGCGACCGGCGTGTGGACCGACGAGCTGCAGCGCCTGTCCGGGTCGCGCGGGCGGTTCCGGGTGCGGGCGTCCAAGGGCGTGCACATCGTGGTGCCGCGCGACCGGATCGTCTCCGAGTCGGGGTTGATCCTGCGCACGGAGAAGTCGGTCCTGTTCGTGATCCCGTGGCGCAACCACTGGATCGTGGGCACGACGGACACGGACTGGAACCTGGACCTGGCCCACCCGGCGGCCACGAAGAACGACATCGACTACATCCTCGACCACGTGAACTCGGTGCTGGCCACGCCGTTGACGCACGACGACATCGAGGGCGTCTACGCGGGCTTGCGGCCGTTGCTGGCGGGGGAGAGCGAGTCCACGTCGAAGCTGTCCCGCGAGCACGCGGTGGCGCGGGTCGCGCCGGGGCTGGTGGCCATCGCGGGCGGGAAGTACACGACCTACCGGGTGATGGGCGCGGACGCCGTGGACGCGGCGGCGGTGGACCTGCCGGGGCGGATCCAGCCGTCCATCACGGACAAGGTGCCGTTGGCGGGCGCGGACGGGTACCACGCCCTGGTGAACCAGGCCGACCAGCTCGCGGGGCGGTACGGGCTGCACCCGTACCGGGTCCGGCACCTGCTGGACCGGTACGGGTCGCTGGTGCACCAGGTGCTGGGCGCCGCGGCGGCGGAGCTGCTCAAGCCCGTGCCACACGCGCCGGACTACCTGCAGGTGGAGGTCGTGTACGCGGCTTCGCACGAAGGCGCGCTCCACCTGGAGGACGTGCTGACGCGGCGGACCCGCATCTCGATCGAGTACCCGCACCGGGGCGTGGACTGCGCGGAGGTCGTGGCGCGGCTGATGGCCCGGGTGCACGGGTGGGACGACGCGCGGATCGCGCGGGAGGTCGAGGTCTACACGGCCCGGGTCGAGGCGGAACGGGCCTCGCAGACCGAGCCGGACGACCAGGCGGCGGACGCCGTCCGCTCGGCCGCTCCCGAGGCGCGGCCCCAGATCACCGAACCGGTGAGCTGAGCCCCGTCGGACCCGGTCGGGTGGGGGTGCGGTGTCCCGGTGGGTGGGCGTGGCACGATCGGGCCCGTGGCCACCGATCTTGAGCTCGCCCTGCGCCTCGCCGACGCCGCCGACGCGATCACCACCGCCCGGTTCCGGGCCCGGGACCTCGTCGTGGAGCGGAAGCCCGATCGGACGCCCGTGACCGACGCGGACGTCGCCGTCGAGGACGCCATCCGCGAGCTGCTCGCCGCCACCGGGGACGACGTCGCCGGCGAGGAGCGCGGCGGGGTGGTCGGGGCCGGGCGCACCTGGGTCGTCGACCCGATCGACGGCACCAAGAACTTCCTGCGCGGCGTCCCGGTGTGGGCGACGCTCATCGCGTTGGTGGTGGACGGGGTCCCGCGGGTCGGGGTGGTCAGCGCGCCCGCCCTGGGGCGGCGGTGGTGGGCCGCGACCGGGCAGGGGGCGTTCACGCGGGACGCGACCGGCGAGCGGCGGATCAGCGTGTCGGCGGTGCGGGACCTGGCGGACGCGTACCTGTCGACCACCCACCTCGGGTCGTGGGTCGAGCACCACTCCCGCGAGGCCTACCTGCGGCTCGTGGACGCCTGTTGGGAGAACCGGGCGTTCGGCGACTTCTGGCAGCACTGCCTGGTCGCCGAAGGGGCCATCGACGTGGCCGCCGAGGCGATCGTGAACCCGTGGGACGTCGCGCCGTTCCAGGTGCTGGTCCGGGAAGCCGGTGGGCGGTTCAGCGACCTGGCCGGGGTGGACCGGTTCGACGGCGGCAACGTGCTGTCCACCAACGGGCACCTGCACGACGCGGCCCTGGACGCGCTGCGCCGCGACTAGCGCCTCAGGAGTGGCCGAGGGCCTGCTCGTCCTCGTCGGAGTCGTAGGACCGCCTGGCGCGGGGGCGGTAGTCCGCCTCCGGGAAGACCCACTTCTTGTAGCTGTACCAGCGGAACGCCATCGCCACCGCGGTCCCGAGGATCTGGGCGCTGGTGAAGTCGGCGATCTCCTCGACCAGCCGGCTGACGTTGGGCTCCTGGAGGTGCAGCAGGTAGCGCGACACCCACAGCGGCACCGAGTTGATGCCGATGGCCAGGCCGTTGACCAGGAAGAACAGCGCGGCCTCGTGGTGGCGCTCCCGGCCGCCGCGGGTGCGGAAGCTCCACTCCCGGTTCAGCACGTAGGAGACGATCGTGGCCACCAGGGTCGCGACGATCTTCGCGGTCACCGGTTTCTCGGTGAGCACGGTGGTCTTCAGGCCGAGGAAGATCGCCGTGTCGATGATGAAGCAGGTGCCACCGACAAGGGCGAACTTCAGCAGCTCTCGGTGCCGCAGGGCGATCTTGCGCAGCGGCTCGGGCAGGCGGCGGACGACGCTCTCGACAACGGACACTCAAGGCAGTGTACGGAGAACGGGTGAAAGCGCAGTTCAGGCCGCTGCGGGGTGGGTCAGGCCACTTCGCGCTCGTCGTCGTCGGAGACCACGCGCAGCGTGCGGACCTCGGGGCGCGCGCCGGCCTCCGGGAAGACGACCTTGCGCATCGCCCAGAACTTGAAGGCCGTCGCCGCGAGCATGCCGATCACCGAGCCGCTGAGGAAGTCGGCGACCTCGCTGTGCAGGTCGAGCACGTGCCGCGACAGGTACAGGGGCGCGAGGTTCACCGCGATGCCCAGGCCGCTGACGATGAAGAACAGCGCGGCCTCGTGGTGGCGCTCCCGGCCACCCCGGGTGTGGAAGGACCACTCGCGGCTGAGCACGTAGGACGAGATCACCGCCACCAGCACGGCGATCGCCTTGGCCGTGACCACCTTGTCCTGCAAGACGGTCAGCTTCAGGGCGTACCAGATGCCGTTGTCGATGACGAACGTCGTGCCGCCGACGACGGCGAATCTGATCAGCTCGCGGTGCTTGTTGATCAGGAAGCGGACCGGTTCCGGGAGCCGGTTGAAGGCCCTGCGCACGAATGGCAGCACCCGGGCAGCCTACCCACGTCCGTCTCGAAGCGATCACGAAGGGGTGCGGCAGAGATCCGGTAGCAGGTCACGCAGCCCCGGGGGCAGCCACGGCTGACACGGCGGGTCGACGCGGCCGGGCGGGTCCTGGCGGCCCGGCGGGTCCTCGCGGCCGGGTGGGTCCTCGCGGCTCGGCGGGGTCGTCGGGTCGGTGGTGCGCGGCGTGCCCGGCGTGCTCGTCCCGCCCGGGTCCGCGGGCGTGGCCGGCGGGGTGGGCAGCGGCAGCGTGGGCAGCGACGGGAGCGTCGGTTGCTCGGCCGGCTTGGTCGGGTCGGTGGTCACCGGGGGCTTGGTCGGCTCGGGGGTGGTGACCGGCGGCTCGACCACGGGCGGCTCTGGGACGGTGCCCTCGCCGTCGCCGGGGTGCAGGTGGACGGGGACCGAGACGCTCTTGGTCGCCGTGCCCAGGGTGGCGGTCACGGTGACGTTCCCGCCCCGGTACGGCAGCCCAAAGGCCCACACCGACAGCCGGAACGACTCGCCCCGCTTGAGCGGCTGCTCGCAGGTGACCAGGTGGTCGCTCTGCGCGCAGTCCGGCCGCATGGCCACCACGTGCACGTTCTCGTCCGACTCGACCACCAGGCGCAACGTCCGCGCGCTGCCGCCGGTGTTGGTGGCCCGGATGTCGATGCGCGGGTCCCAGTACCCGTGGTGCCACTTGTGCACGGCCAGGTCGAGGTCGTCGTCGGCGGGCTGCACGGCCACGTCCACCCGGACGGCCACGGACATCGCCGTGCCGGCGCTGATCGTGCCGGTGATCACGGCGGTGCCGCCCTCGTAGTCCCGGTCCACCTTGAGGCGGAAGACGAACGTCGCCGTGCCGCCGGGCGCGATGCCGCGGTCCGTGGCGCACCGGATCTCGCCGCGGCCCGCGGGGCAGCCCACCGTCTGGTCGGGCGCGCCGTCGAGCTGGACCAGGCGCTGGCCGGTGAACGAGTTGCCGGGGCCGACCGCCTGCACGCCCGGCGGCAGCACGAGCGCGGCGCTCGCGGGCTCGGACGCGGTCTCGCCGGTGTTGCGGACCGTGATCGGCAGCGCGACCGGTGGCTCGCTGGGCCGGAGGGTGAACCCGCTGGGCACCGTCGGCACCAGGGTGGGCGGTGTCGGCTGGGGCTGCGGCTCGGGCTCCGGGGCCGGCGTGGGCGCCGGAGTGGGCGCGGGCGCGGGTGCCGGGGTGGGTTCCGGCGTCGGGGTCGGCTCGGGCGTCGGTTCGGGGGTGGGTTCCGGGGTCGGCGCGGGCGACTCGGCGGCCGGGGGCGGCGGCAGCTGCGGAGGCTGCGCCGGCTGGCTGGACGCCGGGGGCGGCGGCACGACCTGGGCGGCCGGCACCTGCTGCTCGCCACCGGACGCGAGACCGATCACCACGGCCACCGCGAGCGCCGCGACCGACGCCGCCGTGCCGAAGACCTGGCGGGGCGCGGACGTGGCGGCCGTCGCGGCCCCACCGGCGCCCGCGCCCACCGCGACCGCGGTCGCGGCCTTGGCGGTGGTTGCGGTCGCGGCCAGGTAGCCCGCCGCGCCGACACCGAGCACCAGCGGCGCGACGAACGCGCGCAGCGCCCCGTTGACGTCGGCCAGCTCGGCGGCCAGCGAGCGGCAGTCGGCGCACTCGTCCAGGTGCGCCTCGACCTGGGTGGTCTCGCGCTTGGACAGGCCGCCGCGGGTCCACGCGCCGAGGCGGTCGACCGTGGCGCGGCAGCGCTCGGCGGAGGTCTCGGCGAGGTGCACCTGGAGGTAGGCCTGGCGCAGGCCCTCGCGGGCCCGGTAGGCCAGCGCGGACACGCCGTTGGCGGTCAGCCCCAGGAGCGGGGCGACCTCGGCGGGTGTCTGGCCCTCGATCTCGGTGTGCCACAGCACGGTCTGCCACCGCTCGGGCAGCCGGGCGAACGCCTTCGCGGCCAGCGACCGCTCCAGCCCGGCGACCGCGGTGTCCCGGAACGGCACGGCGGTCTGCTCGGGGGCGACCTCGGAGACGTCCTCGGCGAGGTCCACCTTCTTGTCCCGCCGGGTCTTGTCGTAGGCGGTGTGCCGCAGCGCGGTGAGCAGGTAGGCGCGGAACGCCGAGTCCGGGCCCCGGCCGCCCTGCAAGGTCTCCAGGACCTTGGCGAAGGCGTCGGAGACCAGGTCGTCGGCCTCGGCGGACGAGCGGGTGAGCTGGCGGGCCAGGTTGTAGGCCGCGCTCACGTGGCGCTCGTAGAGCTGCCCGTAGGCGTCGATCGCCCCGCCGCGCACGGAGTCGATCAGCTCCGCGTCGCTCGGTCCCTGGACTTCAGCAGGAACGGTCGCCACGTGTTTTCCCTCCTCGCGCGCCCAGTGTGACCTACCGCATCGACGCCAGTCACGTCGAACCCCCCAACTGGGCACCCGGACCGCCGTCATGGCTGGGCCCCGGCGACGTCCCGTACTCGAATCCCCAGGTCGAGGAGGCATCCGGGTGGGTGTGCGGGAAGCAGCCAAAGGTGGCGCCGAGCGGTGGTCCGACGCGCGGCGCTCCGGCTCCGGCGACGAGGCGCGTGCCCTGAGATCCAGGTGGCGCACCGCGTCGATGGCGGCGGGGTGGGCCTACCCGGCCGACTGGCCGTTGGCCGAGGTGGACGAGGTGTGCGCGGCGGTGCTCGGTCCGGCCGATCCCGGGTCCGCGCTGTACCGGCTGGGCAGCGCCCGGGCGGAGGCGGGCGCGGGCCTGGCGGAGACGTTGCTGGACCTGGCCGCGCTGCACGCGGTGCTGGCCGAGCCGCCGGGGTCCACCGGCATCGTGTCGCCGAACGTGGACGCCATCCCGGCCCGCATGCTGCGCGCCACCGCGCTGGGCTGGGGCGACGTGATGTCGCGGCAGGCGTCCAACTGCGCGGCGGACAACCCGTTGACCGGCCTGGCGACCGCGGCGTACCTGCGGACCCGGTTGCGGGAGGTGTACGCGGAGAACCGGGCGTCCGGGCGGGACGACCACGTGCTGGTGCTGGTGCGCCTGGACCTGAGCCGCACGTCGGGCTGGTCGCGGGTGGTGGCGATGACGCTGCTGGCCGACGCGCTGCGCGAGGTGTTCGACGCGGGCGAGACGATCGCGTCCGTCGGCCCGTCCCTGGCGGCGGTGCTGCTCAAGCGCGACGAGCACCTGCACCGGGCCCTGGTGAACCTCCGCATCCTGACCGCGGACCGCCTGTCGGTGGACCCGCACGTGGCCCCGAGCGGCCCGGCCGAGGTCTGGCTGGAACCGCTGCCGAGCACGTACGAGGAGGCGTCCGACCTGCTCGCGACCCTGGGCCGCTGACCGGACCCGGGCGCTGCCGCGGACCCCTGTCCAGCGCCCGCCAACGATCCCCCTCCCCACCCGCCAGGCCCGTGCCGCCAGCCCCTCGGCGGCACGGGCCTGGCCCTTTTCCCGGCCGCGACGCTCGCCGGCCGCGACGCTCGCCGGCCGCGACGCTCGCCGGCTGCCTGCCCGGCGCGCTGCCTGCCCGGCGCGATGCCCGCCCAGCCGCGATGCCCGCCCAGCCGCGATGCCCGCCAGTCGCGATGCCCGCCAGTCGCGATGCCCGCCAGTCGCGATGCCCGCCAGTCGCGCGTGCCGGCCGTGGGGCGTGCCGGCCGGCGGGTGTGTGCCGGTGGCTGCGGCCTCGGTGGACGCCGGCGGCTCGTGCGGCTCGGGCTGGCGGGTGGCGTGCGGCCGGGGGTGGCGTGCGGCTCGGGTGTTCGCCGGGTCGTGGCGCGTTGACAGGCGGGCGGGTGTTCTGGTCTTCTAGTGTCTTAGTTGAGTAGAACACTTTGGAGGCGGCGGGTGGAGTTCCGCATCGACCGGGCCAGTGGTCTGCCGGCTTACCTGCAGCTCGTGCGGCAGGTGCGGGAGGCGCTGCGGTTGGGGTGGCTCGTGCCGGGGGACCGGCTGCCGACCGTCCGCGACGTCGTCGCGAGCAGCGGGGTCAACGCGAACACCGTGCTCAAGGCGTACCGGGAGCTGGAGCTGTCCGGCCTGGTCGAGGCGCGCCAGGGGTCGGGCACGTTCGTCAAGGCGGCGCTCGGCTCGGGTGACCCCGAGGCGATGGCCGCGCTGCGGACGCGGTTCGCCGAGTGGGTGCGCGCGGCGCGGGAGGCCGGTTTGGACGACGAGGACATCGACGCGCTGGTGCGCTCGGTCCTCACCGAGGGGGAAGGAGAGGCGGTCGCATGACGACCGTGGTCGAGTCTGCCGACACCACCGCGCTCGCGGTGCACGCACGGGGTCTGGGCAAGCGGTACCGGACCAAGTGGGCGCTGCGGGAGTGCTCGTTCGAGCTGCCCGCGGGCCGGGTGGCGGCGCTGGTCGGCGCGAACGGCGCGGGCAAGACGACGCTGATGAGCGTCCTGGCCGGGCTGCTGCAGCCGGACGAGGGGTCCGCGGGCACATCGGGCCGGGTGGCGTTCGTGTCCCAGGACAAGCCCGTCTACAAGCACTTCTCCGCCGCGGACATGCTGCGGCTGGGCGCCCGCCTGAACACCGTGTGGGACCAGGGGCGCGCCGAGCGGTGGCTGGAGAGGTTCGAGATCCCGTTGGGCAAGGCGTGCGGGAAGCTGTCCGGCGGCCAACAGGCGCAGGTGGCGTTCGCGCTGGCCATCGGCTCGCGGCCGACCGTGCTGATGCTGGACGAGCCGCTGGCCAACCTGGACCCGCTGGCCCGCCGGGAGGTCACCGCCGAGCTGCTGAGCGAGGTCGAGGAGACCGGGATGACCGTCCTGCTGTCCACGCACGTCGTGGCCGAGCTGGGCGGTGTCGCCGACTACCTGCTGCTACTCGCCCACGGCCGGCTGCTCGCGGGCGGCGACCTGGACGAGCTGCTGGAGCGGCACGTCCTCTACACCGGGCCGAAGTCCGACGTGCCGCCCGCCCTGGGCACGGTCGTCGAGGCGCGGCACCGCGGCAACCAGTCGACGTTCCTGCTCGAACTGCCCGAGGGGCAGGAGCGCCCGGTGGTCGCGGGCCAGTGGACGACGCGCCCGGTGACGTTGGAGGACTACGTGCTCGCGCAGCTCGCGGCCACCCGGAAGGGGTTCGACGCATGACCGTGACGGCGGTTCCCGTGCAGCGGCGGGACCGGGTCGGCTGGGGCGACCTGGTGTGGTTGACCTGGCGGCAGCACCGGTGGTCCATCGGCGCGCTGGCCGTCCTGCTCGGCCTGGGCGCGGTGCTGAGCCTGGCGCTGGCCGCGTTCGTCCGGGGCTCCGGCCGCGTCGAGCTGTTCGGCCTGATCGGGGTCTACGGGCTCAGCCGGCTCGTCTCGCTGGTGCCGATGGCGGTGGGCGCGGTCGTCGCGGTGTTCTGGGCCGCGCCGCTGGTGGCGCGGGAGTACGAGCAGAAGACGTCGGTCGTGGTGTGGAGCCAGGACCTCTCGCCGGCCCGCTGGGTCGTCGGCAAGATCGTCCTGCTCGGCGTGCCCGCGGTGGGCCTGTCGGCCGGGTTCGGCGCGGCCGTGCTGGTCCTGCAGCGCGCGGTGAACGGCACGTTCGGCAGCGACTTCCAGCCGTACCAGCCGTTCGAGCAGCAGGTGTTCGAGTCGACGCCGCTGGTGCAGGTCGGGTACGCGGCGTTCGGCTTCGCGCTGGGCCTCGCGCTGAGCGCGCTCACCCGGCGGACGATCGTCGCGATGGCGTTGACGCTGGGCGGCTTCATCGTGGTCCGCATGGTGGTCGCGCTGGGCTGGCGGCCGTACTTCCAGACGCCGGTGCGCGAGGTGTGGTCGTACGGCGAGACCGGCGAGCGCGCGTACAGCCAGGTCGCTCGGGACAACGGGCTGCACGTGACCAGCGGCTACCTCGACTCGGCGGGCCGCGAGGTCGACTTCCCCATGATCTGCGCGCGCACCTCCACCGACGGGGACAGCTTCCAGAAGTGCATGGCGGACCAGGGGATCGTCAGCCACTTCACCGACTACCAGCCGGTGGAGCGGGTCGGGGCGTTCCAGGTGTTCGAGTTCTTCGTGTTCGCCGCGCCGGCGGCGGCGCTGCTCGTGTTCGCCTACTACTGGGTGAAGCGTTCGCACCGGATCTAGGTGCGTCTCCAAGGGCGGTCCCGCACACATCGGGGGTGTGCGGGACCGCCCTGTTTGTGCAGGTAAACTCTCCACACCGTGGACTCCCGAACTCGTCTCCCCGTCGTCGGCATGATCGGCGGCGGGCAGCTCGCGCGCATGACCCACCAGGCCGCCATCCCGCTGGGCCAGTCGCTGCGGGTGCTCGCCGAGTCGGACGCCGACCCCGCCGCGCTCGTCGCGCGGGACGTCGAGCTGGGGAAGCACACCGACCTCGACGCGCTGCGGGCGTTCGCCAAGTCGTGCGACGTGCTCACGTTCGACCACGAGCACGTGCCGCAGGAGCACCTGCGCGCCCTGGTCGCGGACGGCGCGCGCGTCCACCCCGGGCCCGACGCCCTCCAGCACGCGCAGGACAAGCTGGTCATGCGCGAGCGGCTGGGCGCGCTGGGGTTGCCGGTGCCGCCGTTCCGCGAGGTCACCGACGCCGCGGACGTGCTGAAGTTCGGCGCCGAGCACGGGTGGCCGTGCGTGCTGAAGGCGCAGCGCGGCGGGTACGACGGCCGGGGCGTGTGGATGTTGAACACGCCGCAGAGCGCGCAGCGCGTGGTCCCCGAGCTGCTGGCGGCCGGGACGCCGCTGATGGTGGAGCAGTGCGTGCCGATGCGGCGGGAGTTGGCGGCGCTGGTCGCGCGGTCGCCGTTCGGGCAGGGCGCGGCGTGGCCGCTGGTGCAGACCGTGCAACAGGAAGGCATCTGCGTCGAGGTGCTGGCCCCCGCGCCGGACGCGGGAGAGCTGGGCGAGCAGGCCCAGGAGCTGGCGCTGCGCATCGCGTCCGAGCTGGGCGTGGTCGGGCTGCTCGCGGTCGAGCTGTTCGAGACCGCCGACGGCCTGGTGATCAACGAGCTGGCCATGCGCCCGCACAACTCCGGCCACTGGACCATCGAGGGTGCGCGGACCTCCCAGTTCGAGCAGCACCTGCGGGCCGTCCTGGACTACCCGCTGGGCGCCACCGACCTGGCCGCGCCGGCCGTCGTGATGGCCAACGTGCTCGGCGCCCCGGACGCCCCGGAGATGGGCCCGGACGAGCGGCTGCACCACCTGTTCGCGCGCTTCCCCGACGCGCACGTGCACCTGTACGGCAAGGCGGAGCGGCCGGGTCGCAAGATCGGGCACGTGACCCTGCTCGGGGAGCGGATGGACCACGTGCGGGAGCGGGCGCGGCTCGCGGCGCACTGGCTGTCGCACGGGGTTTGGCTGGACGGTTACGACATCCACGGAGGACAGCGGTGACGTCGGTCGGTGTGATCATGGGCAGCGACTCGGACTGGCCGGTGATGAAGGCCGCCGCCGAGGCGCTCACCGAGTTCGACGTGGCGCACGAGGTCAGCGTGGTGTCGGCGCACCGCACGCCGCAGCGCATGATCGACTACGCGCGGTCCGCCGCGTCCCGGGGGCTGCGCGTGATCATCGCCGGTGCGGGCGGGGCGGCCCACCTGCCGGGGATGGTGGCGTCGGCGACCGTGCTGCCGGTGATCGGCGTTCCGGTGCCGCTGAAGTACCTGGACGGCATGGACTCGCTGCTGTCGATCGTCCAGATGCCGGCCGGGGTGCCGGTGGCGACGGTGTCGGTCGGTGGGGCGCGCAACGCGGGGTTGCTGGCCGTTCGGATGCTGGCCGCGTCGGACCCGGCGTTGCAGGCGCGGATGGCCGAGTTCCAGGAGTCGCTCGAACGGCTGGTCCTGGAGAAGGACGAGGCGCTGCGCGCGTCCCTCTGAGTGGCGGGTTTCCGCACGTCCGGGTGCTTGTAGTACAGCGCACACGGGATATTCCAGTGAACGCGCGCTAACATCTCCGGTAGGTCCTGCTACTCGGAGGTAACTTGACGTGGACGCGAGCTTCGGTACCTACCAGCTGGCCGAGGAGCACGAAGCGCTGCGGGAAGCGGTCCGGGCACTCGCCGACAAGGAGATCGCGCCGTACGCGGCCGACGTGGACGAGCACGAGCGCTTCCCCGTCGAGGCCCTGAACGCGCTGGTCAAGTCGGGGTTCGCGGCCGTCCACGTGCCCGAGGCCTACGACGGGCAGGGCGCCGACTCGGTGGCGACGTGCATCGTCATCGAGGAGGTGGCGCGGGTGTGCGCGTCGTCGTCCCTCATCCCGGCGGTGAACAAGCTGGGCACCATGCCGATCCTGCTGTCGGCGTCCGAGGACCTCAAGCGCCAGGTGCTGCCGTCCATCGCGGCCGGTGAGGCGATGGCGTCCTACGCGCTGTCCGAGCGCGAGGCGGGCTCCGACACGGCCTCCATGCGCACGCGCGCCCGCCTCGACGGCGACCACTGGGTGCTCAACGGCACCAAGTGCTGGATCACCAACGCCGGCGAGTCCACCTGGTACACGGTGATGGCCGTGACCGACCCGGACGCCCCGAAGAAGTCGCAGGGCATCTCGGCGTTCGTGGTGCACAAGGACGACCCCGGTTTCGTCGTGGGTTCCAAGGAGCGCAAGCTCGGCATCAAGGGCTCGCCCACCCGCGAGATCCACTTCGAGAACTGCACCATCCCGGCGGACCGCATCATCGGCGAACCCGGCACGGGCCTGAAGACGGCCCTGAAGACCCTGGACCACACCCGCCCGACCATCGGCGCCCAGGCCGTGGGCATCGCGCAGGGCGCGCTGGAACAGGCGATCGCCTACGTCAAGGACCGCAAGCAGTTCGGCAAGTCGATCTCGGAGTTCCAGGGCGTCCAGTTCATGCTGGCCGACATGGCGATGAAGATCGAGGCGGCCCGCCACATGGTGTACGTGGCGGCGGCGAAGGCCGAGCGCGGCGAGCCGAACATCGGCTTCATCACGGCGGCGGCGAAGTGCTTCGCGTCGGACGTGGCGATGGAGGTGACGACCGACGCGGTCCAACTCTTCGGCGGCGCCGGCTACACCCGCGACTTCCCGGTGGAGCGCATGATGCGGGACGCGAAGATCACCCAGATCTATGAAGGCACGAACCAGATCCAGCGCGTTGTGATGAGCCGCGCCCTGCTCAACGGCTGAGCCCGGTTCCGATCCGGCGGCTCCGCGCGGAGCCGCCGGACCGATCCTGCACTGCCGCTTCGGAGCGTTGGGTTCCGGGGTGGCGTGTCGGGTACGGGTTCGTCCGCGGTCGGGGTGCGGAACTCGGTGCTACGCCCCCAGTGACGCCAGGTAGGTCTCCAAGCGGTCGTAGCTGGTGTCGGCTCCGGACGTCATGCCGGTGGCCATCGCGCGGTCGCGGGCTTCTTGGTTCGGGAACTTCATCGTCTGCACCACCACGGTCTGCGAACCGGCTCCGGTGAACGTGGTCGTGTTCTCCGTCTCCGGCCACTCCTCGCCCCACGACTCGGTCTGCACCAGGCGCGAGTGCGGCGTCACCTCCAGGTAGCTGCCGGTCATCGACATCTCCGTGCCGTCCGCCCGCCGCCACACCATGTGCCACCGGCCGCCGGGGCGCAGGTCCACCTCGCACACCGGCATGGTCCAGCCCTCGGGCCCCAGCAGCCAGTGGACGAGGTGCTCCGGCCGCGTGAACGCCTCGAACACCAGCCGCTGCGGCGCGTCGAACGTGCGGGTCACCGACACCTCCACGTCGGAGGGCGTGGTCCAGGCGCTGGTCTCAGTGGTCATCGGACTGCTCCTTCAGGTGCTCCAGGTAGGCGTCCAGGCGGCGGTGGCTGTCGTCCCAGAACCGGCGGAAGCCGTCGGTCCACGCGCTGGCCTCGCGCAACGGCGTCGCGTCCAGGGTGCACGGCCGCCACTGCGCGTCGCGACCGCGCACGACCAGCCCCGCCCGTTCGAGCACCTTCAGGTGCTTGGACACGGCCGGCCCGCTCATCGCGAACGGCGCCGACAGCTCCTTGACGGTGGCCGCGCCCTCGGCGAGGCGGGCCAGGATGGCCCGCCTGGTCGGGTCGGCGAGGGCCGCGAAAGTGAGGCTCAGCGGATCGTCTGCCATGGGTACCTAACCTCTTGGTTATCTAACTGATTGGTTTTCTACGCGCCTGTCGAGTCCCTGTCAACCGGTCGCGGACGACCAGGATTGGTTGAAACTTCATATACCGTCGAGCGCGGCAAAGGACCCGACCAGGAAGGACCCGCGGAGACATGGTTCGCGTGAGCGATGTGACGGCCCTGATCGGCCGCATCGGCGTCGGTGTGGTGTTCGTGGCGCACGGCTGGCAGAAGTTCACCGAGTGGGGCCCGAGTGGCACCGCGCAGGCGTTCGAGGGCATGGGCGTGCCGCTGCCCGTGGTGTCCGCCTGGTTCGCCGCGCTGGTCGAACTCGTCGGCGGGGCGCTGCTCATCGCGGGCGCGGCGCTGCCCGTGGCCGGGGTCCTGCTGTTCGTGGACATGCTCGGCGCGCTGCTCATCGTCCACCTGCCCAACGGCCTGCTCGGCCAGGGCGGCTACGAGCTCGTGCTCGCCCTCGGCGTCGCGGCCCTGGCGCTCGGCTTCAACGGTGGCGCGCTCACCGTGGACCGCGTCCTGCGCCGCAGGACCACGGCGGACGCCTAGCCGACGAGGTCGATGGTCGTCTGTTCGCTCGCGCGGCGGGCGGGGAGGGCGTCCGGGTTGGCGTTGCTGACCTGGACGAGCGACCCGCCGCCCGCCAGCACGGCCAGGAAGCCGTTCAGCACGCCGTCCGGGTGGGTCCACTCCACAGTGGACAACACGCGCGAACTCGCCGTGATCCCCAGGGTTTCCGCGCGTTGCCGCGCCTCCGCCACCACTTCGTCCACAGTGGACTTGCCCAGCGCGGGCGTCGAGCCCGGGACCGGGGCCCACGGCATGAACTCGTCGCCGAACACCCGGACCTCGTCCACGTAGTCGACCGGCGCGCCGCAGCCCAGGCCCATCGGGTGCAGGGACACCGTGGCCACCACGTCCGCGCCCGGCGCCTCGCCGCCCGGCGCCACGAACGCCACCTTCGCGCCCGACGGGTCGTCGGTCACCGCCGCACCGCACCACCACGCGCCCAGCAGCACGCCCGCGGTCTGCCAGTGGGCGGGCAGGAGCACCGCCACCGGGTCGCCCGGCTCCACGTCGTGCTCGTCGCGCAGCCAGTTCGCCGTCTTGGCCGCCCAGTTCGCGATGGTCGCCCGGGACAGCTCCACCCGGGACCCGGTCGCGTCGTCGTAGTGCGTGATCAGCGGACGGCCCGGACCGGCGGCGAACAACGGCGTGAGCAGGACTTCCGTGACGGTCATGGGGTCAACCCTGCCACCCCCGGCGACCGCGCGCGTGAGAGGGGTCAGTCCACGCAGGGCGGGCCCTGCGCGGCCTGCCGGGCGTCCGGAGCGACCTGCCCGGCGGCGGCCGGGGCGACCTGCCCGGCGGCCGGGGCAGCCTGCCGGGCGTCCGGAGCGGCTCGGTGTGCGCCGTCGAACCCGAACGCCGGAGTGCCGCCGAACTTCCGCGCCGACGTGGTGGTGGGCGCGGGCGGGGCCTTCTCGCCCAGCACCTCCGCCACGAACGCCTTCACCTGCGCCGGGTCCACCGTCACCACGCTCTGCCCGCGCTCGTTCACCGCGCCCACGCCGGTCACCGGGATGGTCGTGAAGTCCACGTTGCCGCCCGCCAGGCCCTGCGCGTGGCCGGCCAGCGTGGCCAGGTCGAACTTCTCGTCCACCACGACCGACTTGCGCATCGCGTCGAGCAGCCCGTCGAGCTTCGCCGGGTCGGCGAGCGTGCCCGCGGACATCAGCCGGGACACCGCCGCCGACAGGAACACCTGCTGCCGCGTGATCCGCCCGAGGTCGCCGTTCGGGATGTTCTTGCGCTGCCGCACGAACGCCAGCGCGTCGCCGCCGGAGATGCTCTGCACACCCGCCCGGAAGTTCGCGCCCGAGTCGGTGTCGCGGGTGGCGTGGTTCAGGCACACCTCGACCCCGCCGATGACCTGGGTGAGCAGGTAGAACCCGTACAGGTTGACCTCGGCGTAGTGGTCCACCCGCACCCCGGTCAGGTCCTGCACGACCTGCACCAGCGCCCGCCGCCCGGCCTGGTCGCCGCGCTTGGACCGCTCCTCCAGGTCGCCCACGCCCTCGGCGGCCAGCCGCTCCATGGCGAAGAACCGGGTGACCCCGTACGCGGAGTTGATCTTCTCCTGGCCGTGGCCGGGGATCTGGACGTAGGTGTCGCGCGGGATCGACACGGCCCGCGCCTTGCCGCCGTTGCGCGGCACCCGCAGCACGATGATCGTGTCGGTGTTGACCGTGTCGGTCGCCTCGGTGCGCAGCTCGCGCAGCACGTTCGCGGGCAGTTGGCGGCCCTGCGCGTCGGTGCGGCTGTCGCTGCCGACCAGGAGGATGTCCAGCGCGCCGTCCTCGACCGGCGGCGCGTTCGGGATGTCCTCCAACGCGCTGAGCACGTCGGTGGTGTTCACGCTGTCGTGGACGCGCTTGAGCGTCGCCCAGCCGTACCCCGCCACGGCGAGCACGGCCGCGGACAGCAACGCGACCAGCGTGCGTCCGATGATCCCCGCGGCCCTCACTGGCGGTCCTCCTTCTGCGCGCGCCGGTGTGACGGTCAGGCTAGTCGGCTTGCGCCGGTCGGACCCCGCTTCCGGCCCGAGCGGGGGTGTTCAGTTGACGCAGACCACACCGTCGGCGGTGATCGGGGGAGTCGTCGAGGGGACCGTGGTGACGCCGCCCACCGACGCCTGTTCCGGCTCGTCCGACGGCGGCGCGCCGGAGTAGTCGGCGCCGACGTGCACGTGCACCTGTCCTCTGGGCACGGAGTCGTCCTCGACGGCCGCGGCGTTACTCTCCAGGGCCGAGATCACCCGGTCGGCAGCGGCTCGCTCACCCGGCGCGTGCCGCACCTCGGTGGTCGTCAGGTAGCTGCCGGTCTCCGCGTCGCCGCGGGCGAAACCCTTCTGCGCCAACATGCCCAGGACGGTGATCGCGCGGCCCTGCGTGCCCGAGGAGTTGAACACGTGCACGGTGATGCTCGACGGCGGCGGCCCGGACGGCGTGGTCGAGGGCGCCGACGAGGACGACGAAGCGGGGTCGGTCGCCAGCGACTTGATGAACTGCCGCACCTGCGCCGGGTTCACCGGGAGCACGTTGCCGTCGGTCCAGGTGTCGGTCGGGTCGCCCACCGGGATGGTCCGGAACTGGATGTTGCCCGACACCAGGCCCTGCATCTGCTCGGCGAACTCGGTGATGTTCCAGCCCTCGTTGAGCACCACCGACTTCTTGATCGCCGACACCAGCCCGTCGAGCTTGGCGAAGTCGGTCAGCGTCCCGGTGGACAGCACCTTGCGGGCCAGCGCGCCGATGAACACCTGCTGGCGCACGATCCGGTCCAGGTCGCCGCCGGGCAGCCCGCCGCGCTGGCGCACGAACGACAGCGCCGCCGCGCCCTCCACGGTCTGCCGGCCCGCCGGGAAGTCCGCGCCGGACGCCCAGTCCCGGGTGGGCTGGTTCAGGCACACCTCGACGCCGCCGATGGCCTGCGTGACCTCGTAGAACGACGCCAGGTTGACCTCGGCGTACCGGTCCACGGTGACCGCGCCGCCGGTCAGGCCCTCGATGGTCTTGATCAGCGTGCGGCGGCCGGCCTGGGTGGACTCCTTCTCGATGCGCGCCTCGTCGGTCACGCCCTCGTTGCGCAGCCGCTGCGCGGTGTCGTTCTTCTGCCGCGCCATCGCCGAGTTGAGCTTGTGCTTGCCGAAACCGTCCGCGATGTCCACGTAGGCGTCGCGCGGGAAGGAGATGGCCACCGCCCGCGTGCCGTCCTGCGGGATGTGCACCAGGATCATGGTGTCGGTGTTCAGCGTGCCGTCCGCGACGCCGCCGTTGAGCAGCGCGAGCACCTCCGGCGAGAGGGGCTTGCCCTGGGCGTCGGTGCGGCTGTCCACGCCCACGAGCAGGATGTCGATCGCGCCGTCCAGCGGCTTGCGGGCCACGCCCTGCTCGTCCACCTGGGTCTGGATGACATCGGTCGTGGTGATGCCCTCGTCGATGTCGCGCAGGTAGTTCCAGCCGTACCACGTGACGAGCAGCACAGCGGCCGACACGAGCGAGACGAGCGAACGGCCCGTGACCACGAGCACACGCAGCGCGGTCGACCTGCTGGTCGATGTGGGCGGACTCGTGTCCACTGGCGCTGCCTCCCCCGGTGTGCGCGACTGCACCCAAGGTTAGTGGGGATGCGTCGCGACGGCCCTGTAGTTCCTCATATACGGGAGACGCTGTAACAACCGGGTGGGTTGCACGGGTAAACACCGTGACAGACTGCGATGGACGACCGCTACGAAGGGCATTTGACCATGCGCGTGCTGGTTACGGGTGGAGCCGGGTTCATCGGCTCGCACTACGTGCGGGAACTGGTGGGCGGCGCTTACCCGGCCTACGCCGACGCCGAGGTGGTGGTGCTGGACAAGCTCACCTACGCCGGCAACGAGGCCAACCTGGCGCCGGTCGCCGACGACCCCCGGCTGACGTTCGTGCGCGGCGACATCTGCGACCGCGAGCTGGTGGCCGGCCTGATGGGCCGGACGGACGTCGTCGTGCACTTCGCGGCCGAGTCCCATGTGGACCGGTCGATCTCCGGGTCCGCCGATTTCGTGCTCACGAACGTGCTGGGGACGCAGACGCTGCTCCAGGCGGCCCACGACGCGGGCGTCGCCAAGTTCGTCCACGTGTCCACCGACGAGGTCTACGGCTCCATCGAGGAGGGGTCGTGGACCGAGGACCACGTCCTGGAGCCCAACTCGCCGTACTCGGCGTCCAAGGCGTCCTCCGACCTGCTCGCGCGGGCGTTCCACCGCACCCACGGGCTGCCGGTGTGCATCACCCGGTGCTCGAACAACTACGGGCCGTACCAGTTCCCGGAGAAGGTCATCCCGCTGTTCGTGACCAACCTGATGGACGGCAAGAAGGTCCCGCTGTACGGCGACGGCCTCAACGTGCGCGACTGGCTGCACGTGGACGACCACTGCCGCGGCATCCAGTTGGTGCTCGAAGGTGGGCGCGGCGGCGAGATCTACAACATCGGCGGCGGCACCGAGCTGACCAACCGGGAGTTGACCGAGCGCCTGCTGGAGGCCACCGGGCGGGACTGGTCGTCCGTGGAGCCGGTCACCGACCGCAAGGGGCACGACCGGCGGTACTCGGTGGACATCACCAAGATCTCGACGGAGTTGGGGTACGCGCCGCGGGTGGACTTCGGGGTCGGGTTGGCGGCCACGGTGGAGTGGTACCGGGACAACCGGGCCTGGTGGGAGCCGCTCAAGCAGCGCGCGGCGCTGGCGGGCTGAGCGCCGTGCTGGCGTTGTTGGTGCCCGGGGGGCGCGGTCAGTTGGGGCAGGACCTGGTTGCGGCTGCCCCCGCGGACGGGTTGGTGCACGGGCCGTCGTCCGGTGAGCTGGACCTGACCGATCGCGGGTGCGTGGCCGACGCGGTGGCTTCGTTCGCTTCGACGGCACGGGACGGTGGGCTCAAGCCCGTCGTGGTCAACGCCGCCGCCTACACGGCGGTCGATGCGGCGGAGACCGACGAGGAGCGGGCTTCGCTGGTGAACGCGGTGGGGCCGGAGTTCCTGGCTTTGGCCTGCGCCGCGGAGAACGTGCCGTTGGTGCACGTCTCGACTGATTACGTCTTCGCGGGGGACGGGTCGCGGCCCTACGAGCCGGAGGACCCGACCGGTCCGCGTTCTGCCTACGGGCGCACGAAGTTGGACGGCGAGCGACGGGTTCTCCAGGCGTGGGAACGGTCCTGGGTCGTGCGGACCGCCTGGGTGTACGGGGCCGGCGGGCCGAACTTCGTGAAGACCATCGCGCGGTTGGCGTCCGAGCGGCCGGAGCTGTCCGTTGTGGACGACCAGCGCGGCTCGCCGACGTGGTCGGCTGATCTGGCGGCCGGGTTGGTGCAGTTGGCTTCGCGCGTGGTGGGCGAAGGGCCGGCCGCTCGGGTGCTGCACGCGACCGGTGGTGGCGAGACGACGTGGTTCGGGTTCGCGCGGGCGGTGTTCGAGGAGTTGGGGGCTGATCCGGGCCGGGTGAAGCCCTGTGGGACGGCGGACTTCCCGCGTCCGGCTCCGCGGCCGGCGTATTCGGTGTTGTCCGGGAAGGTTTGGGAGGCGGCCGGGTTGACGCCGTTGCGGCCTTGGCGGGAGGCGTTGCGGGAGGCGTTCGCGGTGGGTGCGGTGCCCTGAATCGGTGTGGGGCGTGGGGCGTGGGGCGTTGAGTGGTGGGTGGCGGGTGGCGGGGCGGGCGTTGGGGGCGGGTGGCGGGCGTGAGCGTGAGCGGAAGATAAAAGCTAAAAGCGGCGCTCGCCGCGCGGCAGGCCCCCGGGGGTGGAAGGGCGTCGGTTCGTTCCCCGTACGGCCTGCCGGAGGCAACCACCCTTTGG